>JAGALG010000234.1 GCA_017848075.1 Oscillospiraceae bacterium
ACCAAAATCTCCGGTACCTGCGGCCGATTGATGTGCTGTCTGAAATATGAACAGAACGCTTATGAAGATCTGATCCGCATCACCCCTCGTGTTGGTTCCTATGTTGCTACCAGCGAAGGCAAAGGTACAGTTGTTGAGATCAGTCTGTTGACCGGTTTGGTGAAAGTTCGTCTGGACAAAGCAGCGGATGGCGCTCCCATGGTCTTTGACCGTAAGGCAGTCAAACTGCTGAAAGAAGGCCAGCGTCAGAAGGAAGACAAAAAATCGAAAGAAGAAGAATCCTTGAAAGCTCTGGAAAGTTAGCTTTGTGCAACTTGGTGTCTTTCCTGAATTTACACTTGACATTTTTCGTTATTATGCTACAATATAGGTAAATCAAAAACCACTACTTAATATGGAGGTATCATTATGGCATACAAAATTAAAGCAGATTGCATTAGCTGTGGTGCTTGTGAGGCTGAATGCCCAGTAGGCGCTATCTCCGCAGGTGCAGACAAATACGAAATCGATCCTGGCAAATGCATCTCTTGTGGTGCTTGCGCTGGTGTTTGCCCAGTTGGCGCTCCTGTAGAAGAATAATCTACGAATATGAAGCCGTGGTTTTACCACGGCTTTTTATTTTTGTAAGCCTGGACTGACAAAAGGAGGTCTCGATTCATGGCAAAAGCTTTTGAACCAAACGATATGGAAATGTTAAAAAAGAAGTACGGTTTGGATAAGCCGGGAGAAAAAACAGCTGTGATTTCCGGCCCCTTCTCCTGTTCTTGTCAGCCAGGAGTAACAAATAGATCCGCTGTGCCTCTTCCAATTTACCCTGGTGACAGCATTGGCCCTCTAAAGCTTGGAATAGATCGCAGCGAAATGGAAGCACAGTTGGAACAGCTCTGTCAGCAAGTCGGTATGGCAGAAACGCTATCCATTGACTGCAAGGAGACATCCGCGCACAGCTCCGGCTATCTGCTGCGTTACTTTATGGGGGGAAGCATGTTCCTCGTGGACTACAATGAACAGCATCGAGCCATCAGTATCTCAGTTCATCGGGACACCAGCTCCATAGCAGAAGTCACCTTATTTGGACAGCCGGTTTTCTCCATGGAGGCCATCGACCTCATGTCTTTCCTTCAAGAAAAAGACCATTGTGCCTTTGACACTGACGATGCACTGTTT
The DNA here is from genome assembly GCA_017848075.1 of Oscillospiraceae bacterium. Classification (GTDB taxonomy): domain Bacteria; phylum Bacillota; class Clostridia; order Oscillospirales; family Ruminococcaceae; genus Negativibacillus. The sequence goes on from JAGALG010000234.1 coordinate 1,168, forward strand.
TGCAGTCAGTTTACCTGTCCAAGACTTGGATTGCGCCTGTGGAGGGACTTCGGCCCCAGTCCAGAACAGGTGGCCGATCCCAACTGGAAAGAAAAATTGGATGAAGACGAAGGCTTTCTCCTCACATTTCCTCTTGTTACTGTTTTTAATCCGGAATATGGAAGTCAATTATATTATCTATAAAAAGGAGCCCAGTTGGATTTCCGGGCTCCTTTTTTACATTTTCCATATGAAAGGGAATCTAAAAGTCTAGCTTCCCTTCTTTGTCACCTTGCGCTGATTACCGTCTGGATCGACAATAACCATGTTCTGCAGCTGGCTCTCCAAATTGCCACGGAACAAAGCGATATATTCTTTCCTGAGACGGGTCTGTTCTTCTTTTTCCGCCTCGGTCAAACCCTCTGGGGTACGGGATTTACGGGCCAGCTCGTTAATACGGTCCAGTTTGTTGTTTTCCACTAATCATTCACCTCTCAATTGCTCTAAATATTCCTCTAGGCACAAATTAGCTTCTTTGATTGCTGCGGCATGCTCTACGCCAACATACCGATAATGCCAGGATTCATAAATAATTTTCGTAATATCCTGTTTATCCTCTGGATAGCGCAGAATAAAGCCATATTCTGCGGCGTGGGATAGAAGCCATTTGCCAGCACTTGTGGTGGCAAACGCTGGATCCAGCGTTTGTTGCGTTGGCGTCACAATATCAGCTGCAAGGCCCGTGTGATGTTCACTGGTACCTGGTACTGCGATCATTGTTGCAGTAATTCTCTCTGCTTCTTCTTTCGATTTACCATAGGACATTTGTACAGCCACTTCAGCATCAAACAGCTCCTGTTGGCGCTGGATACTGCGATATGCAGAGCAAATCATCAAATCTACACCATCCGCTTTGGCATCTACAATCATCTGCTTCATGGCATCTGCAACACGGGCGTCCATCTTAAAGTTTCCCTGCACCACTGCTGTTTCTACAGTAAAATCCGAAGGGAGAGGATTGTCTGGATTTGCCAAGAGAAGTTCCCAAGTATCGGTCAAATCAACTTTGGATTCTTCTTCGTCTTGCTCCTGTCCCTCTTTTTGGATGGATTCATGTTCATCCTCACTATTATCTTTCTGCGGTGGTTCTTCACTGTTTTCCGACTGAATCTCAACTGGCACTTGCTGAGAATAATCCGTTAACAGCACGCCAACAGCGGTTATCGCTGCAGAAAGCAACAAGACCACCAAAGTAACAATCATTTTTCCATTCATATTTTTCTCCCTACATGTTAGCGGTTTCATACATGATAATGGACAAGGCTGCCAGTGGCGCCGTTTCACAGCGAAGAATACGCTTGCCCAAAGAAATGCTTGCAATACCCTGCTCCAACGCCTGTTTTACCTCTTCTTCCTCAAAGCCGCCCTCTGCTCCGACCATAATGGAAAGAGAGCTTACAGCGCCCTCCAACTCCTTACGGAAGGAAGAAGTACTGTTTTCATAAAAAAGAATCGCTTTTTCATCCTGTTTCATAGCTTCCAAAGCTTGTCCATAGTCCAGCATAGGTAAAACCTGTGGGATGCGGCCTCTGCCGCACTGTTTTGCTGCCTCCAGTGCGATACGATTGTAGCGCTCCAGCTTCTTAGCCATGGACTTGGCATCCGGCCGGGAGACGCAACGCTTGGTCTGCACTGGGACGATCGCAGAAACGCCCAACTCTACCGCTTTTTGAATAATCAACTCCATTTTATCGGACTTCGGCATCGCCTGATACAGTGTCACCGAAACACTGGGCTCTGTTTCCGATGGATAAACTCGCTCTACAGCCAATTCTACCTGTTTCTCATCAAGAGACTGAATCACACAATCGTAGTCATTGCCCTGACAATCACAGGCTGTCAGCTTTTCACCTGGATGCATCCGTAGAACCTTGGTAATATGTTTGGCATCATCACCACAGATGATGCCTTTTGTTTCATCAATGCTTTCTGTAAAAAAACGAGGCATGGCTTATCCTCTTACCTTGCAAGCCAGTGCAACCCAGCCGCCCTGTGTCCGTTCTTCGATCACTTCGATGCCCTGAGCATTCATTGCCGCTACCACATCATCACGACGGTCATCGATAATACCAGAGGCGATGAAAATACCGTCCTGCACCAAATATTTTGCTACATCATCACAGAGACGGATAATGATATCTGCTACAATATTCGCAACAATCACATGGAAGCTGCCCTCTACCTGAGAGGTCAAATCTCCCTTATGGAAAGCAATCCGATCATCCACCTGATTCAGTGTCGCATTTTCACCGGCTACTTTTACTGCCACTTCATCAATGTCACAGCCGATAATATTTTTTGCACCCAGCAGTGCAGCAGTGATTGCCAAAATACCGCTGCCACAACCCACATCCAGTACGGTATCTTCTGGAGTCAGATATTTTTCCAGCAGTTCCATGCAAAGGCTGGTGGTGTGGTGCGTGCCAGTACCAAAAGCCATACCCGGATTCAGGGTCAGAACTACTTCGTTCTCCTTCGCTTCATATTCTTCCCACGCTGGGCGAACGACCAATTTTTCACCGATTTTTACAGTATGGTAGTATTTCTGCCATGCGGTAGACCAATCTTCCTCATCCACACTGTCGGTTTCCAAGGTCAGACGGCCATATTCTCCTGTCTCATCCTGTACTTTCAGCTGAGCCAGCAAAGAACGAACCGCAGACAGCTCCTCCATACCCTGTGCATTATCTGCTACATAGAGCTTTACATTTGTCTCACAGCCATCCATCTGCGCCATCAGTTCTTCATCAATATAATCCCAATGTGGGGTTGTATCTTTCAGGAACTGCTCAAAATCAGCAGCATCTTCCACGATAAAACCTTTGATACCAATATTCATCAAACCTGCAGTCAGAGGTTCAATACCAGCGGTGGTGGTGTAGATTTTCACTTCAGTCCAGTTCATAATCATACTCCTTGTATTATTTATTTTATATATTACAATTTATCCTTTCGCAAATCTTTGCTTGCCCTGTATGATACCGCAAAAGCGAAGCTTGCAGGGGTATCATTGTCCATAACAGGAGGCCGCGATGCGTTTTGCAGCGCGTATGGCCTTGGACATCCTGTATTAACAGTTATTATACCATAGTTTTGTCAAAAAGAATAGAAAGAGCGCCGCTAAATCCCTTTAGCGGCGCTAATTTTATGGCAATGGTTCTTCTTTTTGAATTTTAAAGACAAGCCGCAGGATTCCAGCCAGCAATTTCGGACTTTTTACCACAACGATCTTCATAGCGATTCCTCCCTGACAGTTCATTTACTATCATTATACGGAGAAAGAATCATTTGGTTACAAAAGCTGCTGCTCCCGGGTGCAAATAATCACTGCAATGCCTTCTTTTAAAGAAATAGTCGCATCTTTCCCCGGGAGGAAGTGATTGCTGACTCCCAGCGGAAATGTATTGGTCAACTCTGCATCTTCCAACGGATAGAACAGATTTCTCAGCGTAACACCTTTACAACAGTTGGAATGGGAAAAAACAGACAGCACAAAGTCTTCATGGCACGGCACAGTCAATTCCTGAGCGCCTGTCAGGGCATAGATTGCCAAGCCTTCGTCCTCAATGGATGCCCTCACCCCATGAACGGCAGCGTAAACGATAGACTGAATGTTAGCAATGGTATGGTCCAAACGACCACCACACATGCCTAGGAGCAACAGATCCTTATAACCTCGCTCCATGGCAACCTTAATAGCCAACATCGTATCTGTATCGTCCTTTTCCACCGGATATTCCATTACCGGGCAGTCTTTTGGGATCGTTCCTTCATAGGAATCAAAATCACCCAGCAGTAAATCCGGCATCCGACCCATCTGCTGGCAGTAATGCAGTCCTCGATCGGCAGCAATAACAAAGTCATTTTCCCCAATCAGACGACTTACATAGGCAAGATCTTTGATCTCACCGCCTCCAATAATCACACAGCGCATCATTTCAGTTCCCACACCTTGATCTGTTTTGCTTGCTCATAAAGGGCCAAATAGCTCTCATGGCGGCTTTTCGCAATCTCTCCGTTCCGGATTGCTTCCAGCACTGCACAGCCTTTCTCTTTTGTGTGAGAACAGCCGGTAAAGCGGCAATCCTCAATATAGGGTTCAAATTCCCGGAAGCAATGCTGCAGTTCATCCTTCAAAATGACCTGGAATTTCTCCAAATCGACCGCAGAGAAGCCCGGTGTATCTGCCACCAATGCCCCATTATCCAGTTCATAGATTTCCACATGACGGGTAGTGTGTCGACCACGACCCAGTTTTTGGCTAATATCGCCGGTATCAATTCCAAAACGAGGATCCAACGCATTCAGCAAACTGGATTTTCCTGCACCGGAGTTGCCACAGAAAGCAGAGAATTTGCCTTTCAGCAGTTCTTTTACAGCTTCTACGCCTTCTACATTGAGGCTGCAAACAACTGCCACCGGGAAACCGGCTTTACGATAAATATCCGCAAAATCATCCGGTTCTTTTAAGTCTGCTTTTGTGATCACGACCACCGGCTGGATTTTTTGATATTCTGCGATCGCGATCAATTTATCCAAGACCAAAGCATTGGGAGCCGGTTCAGCAATGGATACAACCAGTACCAACTGATCCAGATTGGCCAAAGGCGGACGAACCAGAGAATTGCTGCGGGGCAGGATCTCCTGCACATAACCGGTCCCCTCGCCGGTGACTTCAGCCAAAGCCCAGTCACCGACGCAGGGTTTGATATTTTTATTGCGGAACACGCCGCGGGCGCGGCATTCCAACTGAGTTCCATCCTCACAGTGGAGATAATAAAAACCACCCAAGGATTTCATTATGCGTCCTTTGATTTGTTCCAAGATGTTTCGCCTTTCCTATTCTTCAGAATCTTCTGAACCTTCCTCATCCTTCTTGTTCAGAAGCTCCTCTACACCTTCAGACAGTTCAGAACCGGATACATGGATACCGGTTGTACCGGAGCTGGTCTCAAAGCTTTCCGGGTCATCTGTAATATCATAGAGTTTTTCTTCCACAAAATCTAAACCATAAACTCGGTACAGTTCCCGATCCAGATAAATCTCCATTACAACACGACCGTTTCCGGACAGGCTGAAGCGCCAGCTGGAAGTATCTTCCGGAGTAATGCGTTTGCTTGCTACCTTTTCTTCCCCGATATAAGCTTCGATATAAACACGCTCATCAATATCACTTTCTACCGGGATACGAACTGTCATTTTATTTTCTTCATTGATGCCTTCAATAACCTTAATATCTACGGAGGAACCTGCCGCAACCATGGTACCCTCCGGAGGATCCTGCTCCACGATGGTGCCAGGTGCTTTATCGTCATAGCGACTCGCAGAAACCTCTTCGATATTGGCAATACGCAGACGGTAGGACATCAGCAGAGATTTTGCTGTATTCAGGTCCATACCCTCCAGCGGCGGAACAGAAACTTTGGTCTCCTGTGGACCCTGGCTTACATAGACCATCATCACCTCATCGGTGGAGAATTCTTCCGATGCCGCCGGTTCCGTACGAATGACATGTCCACTTGGAATTGTATCGCTGAAGGCGGTCATTTCCTCGTACTGGATGCCCTCTTTGTTCAGCTCACGGAACACATCTGCCGAATCACGATTGGTATAGTCTTTCACTACGATCACATTCTGACCCAGGCTGACTTTTACCCGAATGGTGTCGCCCTGTTTCAGGATCGTATTAGCACTTGGGTTCTGATAATAAATGTCTCCCTCTTCATACTGAGAGTTATAATCGCTGGATTCCAGAACAATTTTAAAATCCTCAGAATAGAGTTTTTTGTCCTCGATATCCTCGTAGCTTGCACCCAAAAGATCCGGAACAACTACATCCGGTTTCACTTCAAAAGGTTTATTTTCTACGAAGAGCATTACAACAAAAGCGCAGCAAACAACAAAGAAGGCCATCGCGATCGCAAACATAGCCGGTACCAGCGGCAGCGGCTTTCTCTCGTATTCTTCCTCTTTCTGGCTGTTCTTTCTGCGTTTCATATCGTCGGAAACTCCCTGTTTATGGAACTCTTTCTGGATCCGCTCCTCCACAGATTCCGTCTCCAGATAGCGGTACTCAAACACAATGGATGGATCTTTTTTAAAGCTGTCAATATCACGAAGCATCTCAGCAGCAGACTGGTAGCGTCTGCCCACATCCTTCTGCATTGCCTTCATGACGATCTCTTCCAGACCCTTTGGAATGTTGGGATTCAAAGAGGTCGGCAGAGTCGGTGTGGACTGAATTTGCTTGATCGCCACGGAAACCGGGGAATCTGCGTCAAATGGCAGCTTTCCGGTCAGCATCTCAAAGAGCAGGACACCAATGGAGTACAAGTCCGCACGGGCATCGGTTGCTCCACCGCTGGCCTGTTCCGGACTGATATAATGCACGGAACCGATGGCTTTGGTTGTGATGGTATTGGTGCTGCTGCGGGAGAAACGGGCAATGCCAAAGTCTGTAATTTTGATGGTACCGTCGGACAGCAGCATCAGGTTTTGTGGCTTGATGTCACGATGAACGATACCTCTGTCATGGGCGTGCTGCAGACCACGGAGTACCTGAATGCTGAAGTGCACCGCTTCTTTCCAGCGGATGACGCCTTCCTGTTCAATATATTCTTTCAAAGTGATACCGTCGATGTACTCCATAACGATACACTGTATTTTGCTGGTAAAGCTAACATCGTACACCTGTACAATGTTTGGATGATTCAGCAGCGAGATCGCACGGAACTCGTTGCGAAAACGGTGAAGAAACTCCTCGTTGTCAAGAAACTCATCGCGAAGGATCTTGATGGCAACGGTGCGGTCTTCCACCACATCATAGCCTTTATAAACATTGGCCATGCCGCCGACGCCGACCAATTCACGGATCTCATAGCGTCCCTCCAGCTTTTTGCCGATGTATTTATCCATTTTCTTACCTCCAGTGAGTGGTCTATGCCTGATACATGATCACAGCAGTGATATTATCTCTGCCGCCACGATTGTTGGCATAGTCGATCAGATGCTTGGTATTCTGATGCTGCACTGCCTTTTTCACCAGTTTCATCAACGCTTCGTCGCTGGCGTAATTGGTCAGACCATCGCTGCAAAGCAGGACTTTCTGATCCGGCTTCAGTTCCACCATCTGATAGTCAATATCCAGCGTATCTCCCACGCCCACTGCACGGGTCAGCTGGTGGCGGCGATCGTGGGTCAAGGCCTGTTCCGGGCTCAGTTCCCCCATCTCCACCATATGTTGGGTCACGGTATGGTCACGGGTCACCTGAACCGCACCATGTTTATCGATCACATACAGTCGGCTGTCGCCGATACTGATAATATGCAGGTCATTGTTCATTTGAACAGCAGCTACCATCGTGGTTCCCATGCCGGCGTATTCCCAGTTTTCCCGGGACAAGGCATACACCTTCGCATTGGCGGCACTGATCGCGGAGAACATGATCGCCTTGATCGCTGCATCGCTCATATCCGGCTTCAGGTCACGATTAAAGTATGCAGAAACCATATCGCAGGTCGTCTTGCTGGCCACATCACCGGCTCTTGCTCCACCCATACCATCGCAAACAATGGCAAAACCGCAGTGATCCCCAATCGTATGGTAGGAAAAAACATCCTGATTCATGGAGCGCACTCGACCGGGATTGGTTTCCCCAATGATTCTTAGCATTGTTCTTCCTCCTCATCTGACATATACTCACGGCGCAGCTGTCCGCAGGCTGCGTTGATATCAGCACCCAGCTCCCGACGAATCGTGGCATTGACACCCAATTTCTGAAGCTGGTGCTGGAAGCTTTCAATTTTCTGACGACTGCCTCGTTTAAATCCCCGTTCCTCCACCGGATTGACCGGGATCAGGTTTACATGGGCCGGCATTCCTTTGATTCGTGCTGCCAGCTCCTTGGCATGCCGAGGTTCGTCATTGACTCCATCGATCAGCGCATATTCAAAGGAAATGCGGCGACCGGTTTTCTTAAAGTAAGCATGGCAGGAACGCATCAGTTCTTCCACATTCCAGCGTTTGTTGATCGGCATCGTCTGGTTGCGGATCTCATCGTTGGGCGCATGAAGAGAGATCGACAAAGTCAAGCCCAAATTCTCCTCTGCCAGCTGGTCGATCTTCTCCACCAAGCCGCAGGTGGAAAGAGATACATGCCGCAGACTCAGATTATAACCTTCCGGCATAGACAGTAATTTCAGAAAACGCAGAACATTATCATAGTTGTCCAACGGTTCACCGATACCCATCAGAACCACAGAGTCCACACGCTCACCGCTGTCACGAACTGCAGTATAGATCTCGTCCAGCATTTCCGATGATTCCAGAGAACGAACTAAACCAGCTAAGGTAGAGGCACAGAATTTACAGCCCATACGGCAGCCTACCTGTGTGGAAATACACAGGGAGTTACCATGTTTGTATTTCATCAAAACCGCTTCCACACAGTTTCTGTCTTTCAGCTCGTACAAATATTTAATGGTACCGTCCAGCTTAGACTCCAATCTCCGAACAATTTTCAGAGAATTTATGTAATAGTGCTCCTCCAGCAGTGCCCGCAAGGACTGTGGAATATTGCTCATCTCATCAAAGGACAGCACGCGTTTTTCGTGCAGCCAGGAGATAATCTGTTTTGCGCGGAATTTCGGCTGACCCAAGGCAGCCAGCTCTGCTTCCAATTCCTGTGGGAACAGAGATTTAATATCTTTCCTATCCAAAAAACTCACCCGATCTTTCTCATGGT
>JAGALG010000235.1 GCA_017848075.1 Oscillospiraceae bacterium
AAAACTCTGCCTGTCCTTACCGGCGGAGCATATTTGCAGATCTCCAAGAATGCCCCAGACTCCTTTGCGAGAGATGCCAAACGAGCCATGGAGCTCTTTGGTTCTACCAGCCCTTCTTACCTGATTTTGGCCTCTTTGGATCGCTGCAACGCTTATTTGGCCGGAGCGTATGGGGAAATGCTGACAGCCACCTGTCAGAAGCTGCAGCTTTTGCGGGAAGGTCTGCGGAACAAAGGCTGGCAGGTGGAGGAAACCGATCCTCTGCGTGTGACCATTGCTGCCCCACAGGGCTGCTCCGGTGTGGATTTGGCGCAGCTGCTGCGAAAAAACCGTCTGGAGTGCGAATACGCTGACCCGGAATTTCTTGTTTTGATGGCAACCCCGGAAAACCGGGATGGAGATTTCCACCGAGTGGCTGCTGCTTTGGGGGAAAATGCTGTCCCCTACGCCGAACGCCCCTTCCTGCCCATGGCCAAGGCAGAACAGGCTCTGTCCATTCGGGAGGCTCTGTTCTCCCCACAGGAGGCTCTGCCTCTGTCCCAGGCACTGGGTCGCATTTGCGCGGCTCCTGCTGTGTCCTGCCCACCGGCGATTCCCATTGCCGTGCCCGGCGAGGTCATCGGCGAAACCGCCTTGGAACTGTGCCGCTATTACGGCTATGATCAGCTGATCGTTGTGAAATAGAAAATCCCTCCCAAAATTGGGAGGGATTTTTTGTATGTATCGAATTAGTCGTTTGCCTTGAACACATCAGCCACTTCGGTGATGGTCATAAAGGCTTTCGGGTCCAGCGCATGAACCAGATTTCTCATTCTTGCGATCTGGAAACGGTTCACCACAAAGTAAATGACTGTTTTCTCATTGTTGGAATAGCCGCCCCGACCGTTGAGCAGGGTGGTTCCTGTCTCAAATTCTTCCATCAGAGCCTGGCTCACTTCCTCCGGATGCTCCGTCATGATCATAACCGCTTTGGAGCGATCCAGACCTTCAACAATAAAGTCCACGGTTTTCAGGCCGGCCATATAAGTTACAATGGAATACAGCGGCAGGATCCAGTCACCCATCACGATGCCGCAGAGGATATACAGCACCACATTATAGCTCATAACGAAAGTGCCTACTGTCACGCCCAGCTTCTTGGAGAAGATGACTGCCATAACCTCAATGCCGTCGATGGCTCCGCCGTGGCGGATCGTCAGACCGGAACCAACACCGGAGATCATACCGCCAAAGAGAGCGCAGAGCAGCAGATCCTGTCCGGCCAGCGGAGAAGCAATGTTCACATCTACCGGCAGAATATCGGTGATTAGCCATGCGCAGATGGAGTAGACAATTACGGCATAAATGGAATAGACGGTAAATTCCTTTCCCTGTTTCTTCAGACCAAACAGGAAAAGCGGAACATTTAGGAGAACCAGGAAGAGAGACAGGGACAGGCCGGTAGTCTGGGACAGGAAAATGGAAGTACCGGAAATGCCGCTGTCATACAGGTTCACAGGGGAAATAAACATGGTAACGCCAATGGCGTTGATACAGCCCGAAACAGTCAGAAAGAGAAAGTTCTTCCATCTCGGGCCGTCAAAGAAATATCGTTTTATCATCTGTTCTTTCTCCTTTATATCAAATGGTATAATCATTATATCACGGTTGTTACATTTCTATCAAGGGACTCTTCCCAATAAACAATCAACTTTACGGTAAATTTACAAAAAAGAAAAGCCCAGTTTTTAAACAGGGCTTTTTCTGCTTTTATGCTTTTTTCTTGCGGCTTACAAAATAGAACACTGCGCCCAGGACGCACCAGATCAAAAGAGCGATACGGCTCTGTGGGCCAAGGTAAGCCCATGGATTCGGAACTACCAACAGTGCGGCAAAGAAGATAGAGAATACAACGCCCAAGGCAGCGTTCAGCTGCATCACCTTGCCAACAGCACCGTTCTTCCGCATCTGAACAAAGGCAGATGCAGAGGTCAGGCCATAGCCAATAGCGGCACCGATGGAGGACATATCCACAACCCATCCAATTACGGTTCTACCGAACCATGGAGCCATAAGGGAGATCAGCAGGACGAAGATCAGGGCATTGGATGGAGTATTATATTTGGGATGAAGTTTGCCGAACCACTGCGGAAGCACCTGCTCCTTCGCCATGGAGTACAGCAGACGGCTGGTTGCCATGTAGAAGCCAATGATACCGGAAAGAACCGCACAAACCAGTGCGACACCCAGAATCAGCAGACCAAAGTTACCCAGCAGCAGCTTCGCTGCGTTGAAGGTCGGCAGTGCGCTAAGGCCATTCAGGCTCTCCGGCAGTACATCCAGTTTGGTGTCAGCAATATACTGTACCCAACTGTTATAGCCGTTTGGCAGGACAGCGGCAGTGATGGTATTGAGAATGATGTACAGTGCTGCACCAATAAGAATGGACAGCACCATAATGATTTTGGATTTCTTATGAGAGAAGTTGAACTCCTCAGCAGCCTGTGGAATACTGTCAAAACCGACAAAAGCCCATGGAGCAACGGCGATGACTGCCAAAATACCGCCGTAGTTCAAATTGCCTGCCTCATCAGCCGCAAAGGCCGGAGCCATATTGGCAACAGAAGCGGAGTCACTGAGCAGAGTTGCACCTGCCAAAAGAGCAATGGAACCTACCAGACCCAGCGCCAAAGCGGTCTGGAACTTGCCCGCTACAGAAATACCACGGATACTCATAACAGCAAAGATCAGCAGAGCGGCAATCGCCAGGATCAGCTCACCGGTGTAGATGCTGTAGCCCTCCACAGAATAGAGGTAGCCCCACTGGGTCAGATCCGGGAACAGGTTGCGGCCGATCAGTGCCAGCGCTGTAGCGTTCAGTGGAACGATGGCCAGATAGCTGAGTCCCAGGAACCAAGCGCAGATAAAGCCCACCGTTGGGCCGAAGGAAGCGTTGGTAAAGGTAAACTCACCACCAGCCACCGGGAAGTGGTTGATCATATAGTCGTAGTTAAAGGCAATGCAAATCATAATCAGGGCCGCAATTCCCAGCGCAATGGCTGTACCCACCGGTCCTGCATTGGGCAGGAAGGTGTTGCCCGGCATAACAAAAGCGCCCCAGCCGATGATACTGCCCAGAGCCAGCGCCCAGACATTCAGCGGAGACAGTTTTCTTTGCAGTTTTGCTTCAGATGGATGTTCCATGTTTCTCCTCCTCTTACTTGTTGAATTCTGCCAGCACCAGCTGGATCGCCTGTTCTTCCAGAGCGAAGTCACAGCCGGAGCAATCGATACCCAAGCGGGACAGGATCTCTTTCAGGAAGGCCGGATTTCGCAGAAGAACCGGGCCCATTGCCCAGGTGCCGAAGAAGTTGTGATACAGCGTGCCCTCGCAGCCGTCCTCTTTTTCTCCGTCGCCAAAGCCTTTGGCATCACGGAACAGCGGATGCTGGTTGCCGTTTGGATGCTGCAAATAAGCAGTGCGGTTTGCAAAGCCGTAGCAGCGTACAGCCGGATCAAAGACGGCGGTGGCGATCATATCGGCTACAAATACTTTATTCTGCTCCACTGCGGAATAGTCGAACAGTCCGATGCCCGACAGACTCTTTCCGTCAACAGTAGTGAAGTCTTTGCCGAACAGTGCTCTGGCGTTGCCGGTCACGAACCACAGCTGACCGTTTTCGATCTGCTCCTTGATTTGCGCGCCGTATTTTACAAAATGCTCGGAAACAGCGGCCAGATTACGGGCTTTGCCATGGCCCACATAGACCATATCATAGCCCTCCAGCTGCATATCGTCCCAAATTTCACAGGTATCTACGGTCACTTCATTGCCGCTTTCCCGGATGCGATGGCAGATCGCCTCCAGATTTTTTACATCGCCGTACAGGTCCATGGCCTCGGCGTACAGGTGAAGGATCTTCACTTTACTCATCTTTCAGCACCTCCAGGATCTTGCCCTCGTTGCCGAATGCAGAGGTGGCAAGGATATAGATATCGCCCTTCGTTTTGCGGAAGGCTTCTTTGGTTTTCTCAATGTCATTTTCATAAACCAGCACATCGTCGCCAAATCCGGCTGCTTTGACACGAACCGCAGCGTCCAGCGCACGGTTGCCGGTGCAGAGGATATTGGCTACCTTGCCCTGCAGACGCTCGAAAGCCACATCGTAGAGCCAGCTGATATCCTTGTAATCCAGATAGAGAACATTATTGATATAAATGGCAACGGTTTTTTCGCCCGGCTGCTCCAGAACATAGCTCAGACTCTGGTCCAGAGAGGCGGCGTTCTGTTTGGTCAGCATGCAGACAGTCTTTCTGCCGTCAAACTGGAAGCTGTCCAGACGCTCTTTTGCTACATGGAAGGTAGCCGCTCCTTTGGCGAAGTCCTCCATGCTCATACCGGAAGCGCTGCAGCAAACCGCAGCTGCGGCTACTGTGTTGAACATGTTGAAGGTGGTATTGTAGGTCACATTGACTTTGGTGCCGTTAATGGTGATGGACTGGTTCGCGAAGTCCACCTCACTGCCGAAGAAGTCCGGCTTGTGGGACTGGTAGTCACAATGGCTGCAATGGAACTGTCCCAAATGATTGTAGTGGTAGAAATCATAGTCCATCTTATGGAAGCAATGTGGGCAGATCTTGCAGTCATGGGTACCGCTGACGCAGTGGTCGGTGCTGCGCTCAGTTTTGTCCATGGCAAAGTACAGAGCCGGATTGGTTTTGGTAGCCAGATTCATACTGATCGGCTCCTGCGCATTGAGGATCAGGGTGCAGTTTGGTCGTTTGGCAATGGCATCCGCCACTTTCTCGAAGACCAGATCCGGGTTGCCGTTGCGAACAACCTGGTCCCGCAGCAGATTCAGCGCCAGATAATAGTCCACCGGCACATCCTCAAAGATAAAGCGTGAGTAACATTCGTCCACTTCCAGCACCACGAAATCAGCCTTTACTCTGCCGTTCCAATCGGAAGCACAAAGCAGTGTGGTTGCGATACCGGAGGTCAGGTTGGAGCCTTTTGCATTGTTCACCACGGTATAGCCCTTTTCCCGAAGCACATGGGCAATCAGGTTCGAGGTTGTGGTTTTGCCGTTGGAGCCTGTAACAGCAATGATTTTGCCGTCATATTTCAGCTGTTTGAGCACCTGTGGATATACTTTCAGCGCAATGCTGCCCGGGCGGTCGGTACCGCCGCCCAGCTTCTGTGCCACGAAGGACAGAGCCTTGCAGGCCAGCGCTGTTACGGTCAATTTCAGATTCATAGTGGATTTCATCGTCCTTTGCTTTGAATTTTCGTACCTTTTATTATATCATGCCAAGCTGCATAATAAAAGGATTTTTCCTCACGGAATTTCTGAATTTTCCCTTTTATTCCGAAAAAAAGACCCGCTAAAGGGCGGGTCTTAAAGAACTTATTTCAGTTTTTTAAAGTATGCGTTGGTTTCATTAATAACAACTTTTCTCAAAGCAAGCAGAGCAACCAGGTTTGGCATAATCATCAGTGCATTCGTGATATCAGTCAACAACCAAATTGGTTCCAAAGTCAAGAATGGGGCCAAAGCGATTGCAGCAATATAAACGACCTTAAATACCTTATTCCATTTGGTGGTGCCTGTCATATAAACCAGACAGCGTTCACCATAGTAGCTCCAGCCCAGAATGGTGGTGAAGGAGAAGAACATGATAGCGATGGTCAGCATATACATACCCAAATTACCTGGCAGCACATTAAACGCATTAGTAGCCAATGGACTACCACTGAGA
>JAGALG010000236.1 GCA_017848075.1 Oscillospiraceae bacterium
CTCCTTGTCAATGAATACCCGCAGATACCAGCTGGCGCCCTCTTTCTCGAAGCGCACATCCCACAGAGTCAGGCCCATTTCTTCCACAACCGGTCTGACAATGTCGGTAACGATCTCTACGGTGTTGCCGCCTTTTTTGCTTCCTGCCATCCTTATCCTTCCTTTCCTAACATAAACAAAAGAGCGAGGCCCTTGGCCTCACTCTCCTTTACTTCTTATCCTAACTGTATACACTATATCATAGTTCTTCCGAATTTGCAAGCCTTTTTTCGCATTGGCAGCGCTTATTCTTCCATCTGACGGCCCAAAAAACCGGCGGCTGTCTGGATCAGCTTCTCCTCTGCTTCAGTAGGCTCCTGTCCCTCCTCGGAGGAGAGGAACATGATGGAACCGCAGACATCACCGGACGCCACAATGGGGTACTGGACCGAAGCGCAGCGCTCCACGCCCTCCACCGGCTGGAAACGGCGGCCGCTGCTGCGGTCAAAGACAAAGGACTTGCGCTGCTCGATCATTTCCTCCAGCGCCGGAGAAATGCGCCGCTCCAGAATCTCCTTTTTGGGGATACCGGACACCGCCACCACATGATCCCGGTCACAGACCAGAACCGGTGCACCGGCAGTCTTGTACAGTACCTCGGCGTACTGTCCGGCAAAGTCCGACAGCTCCCCAATGGGGGAATATTTCTTGAAGATCACTTCTCCTTCAGCGTCTGTGTAGATCTCCAGAGGGTCGCCCTCCCGGATACGCATGGTTCTTCGGATCTCCTTGGGGATGACCACCCTGCCCAAGTCATCAATTCGTCTTACAATACCGGTTGCTTTCATATTATACAGCCTCCATTATCAATTCTATTGCATCTCAAGCTGAGCAAATTTTCGTTTGGAGTTAGTATGTGGAAGCCTTGGTCATTTATGCGGGCAGGAAAAAGGGCAGAAAATGGTAAGTTTCAAAAGAATTGGAGAACGGTTTTTAAAAAACTCTTGACGGATTATTAAAAACATGATAGAATCCCCTTGTAAATTGAAACACTCGTCACAATATGAAGGAAATTGTCGACCGACAAGGAGGAAACATTATGAGAATCGTTGCAGATTCGGCAACGCTCTACTCTCCACAGGAGGGACAGCAGCAGGGCATCACCATCATTCCCGTCTGTGTCGCCATCAACAATCGGACATATAAAGATTATGAAGAGATCAGCAGCGCGGAATTTTTAAAGCAGATTGAAGCCGGCGGCGTACCGACCTCCTCCCAGCCCTCCATCGGCGATATTCTGGATGTGCTGGAGGACAGCGAGGACGAAACGCTGCTGCTCACCGTGGGCGACGGTCTGTCCGGCGCTTACCAGACTGCCATGGGAGCCAAAAACGCCATGGAACACAGCGAGCACATCCACATCATCAACTCCAAAACGCTGGCAGGCCCTCTGCGCTATCTGGCGAAGAAGGCGCTGACACTGAAGGAGCAGGGCTTGGCTTTGGAAAACATTCAGGAGCAGCTGCAGCTCTGCATCGAAAGCTCCCTGTCCTTTGTCATTCCTGCTGATTTTGAATTTCTCAAGCGCAGCGGCAGGCTGACACCCTTTACCGCCAAAGTCGGCGGTGCTTTGAAGCTGCTGCCCGTTCTGACCCAAACCGAAGACAAGACCCGGATCACGCCCATTGCGGTCAAACGCAGCTGGAAAAGCGCTGTGAACTGCATCATTCAGCGCTTATGCTCCGTAGGCGTTGGGGAGCAGCATTTGATCTCCGTCTGCCATGCGGGAACCTACCAAAAGGCTCTTACTGTGGCAGAGCAGATCAAAGAACAGATCCGCGACGCGGAGATCGAAATTCTGGAGCTGTCACCGGCCCTGATCACTCATGGCGGCCCCGGCTGTATCGTGGTGCAGAGCATCCTGAAATAAAAGAAAAAGGAGAACAACCTATGGAACTGATCCTTATGATCCTGATCGGCTATTTGCTGGGCTCCGTGCCCTTTGCACTGGTCATCGGCAAAGTATTTTATCACACAGACATCCGCCAATACGGCAGCAAGAATCTGGGCGGCGGCAACGCCGGACGAGTGCTGGGCAAAAAGGCCGGCGTGGCTGTCATGACTTTGGATATTCTGAAGGTGGCCCTGGTGGTCTTTCTGGCACAGAGCTTCTTCCACAGCGAACTGGCCATTGCCTGCGGCGGTCTGGCCGCTGCCATCGGCCACTGCTATCCCCTGTTCGCCAACTTTAAAGGCGGCAAAGCCGTAGCCACCATGTACGGCTTCCTGTTCGGCCTCTTTGTTTTTGCTTCCTATGGCCCGCTGATCTTCTTCCTGCCGCTGATCGTCTTTCTGATCGTGCTGTACTTGGGCAAGATCATCGCCTTGGCCAGCATTGTTTCTGCCGTTGCCGCAACAATTTACGCCGCCTTCTGCGGAGCTTCCCTGCCGATTCTGACCGCTCTGATCCTGTTCAGCTTGCTGATCCTTGTGCGCCACAGAAAAAATCTGGAGCGCATTGCCAAGCACGAAGAAAACAAAATTTCCTGGATGTAGCGCCTCCGCCTCCCTGTCACAGACGGGGAGGTTTTGTATTTTATAAAAAAACAGCTTACGCTATAAAAACGCAAGCTGTTCTTTCTATTTTTGAGCCGGAATGGTTGCTCTTATTCCTCCGACTGCTCCATCTGAGTATGGAAGATGCTCTGGAGCTCCTGCTGCAGCTCCGGGAAGCCTGTCGGACAGCAGTTGTAGGACTGTACCGTCACACTGCTGCCGTCAGACAGCTCAAAATACAGCTCGTAGCGTTGGCCGCTGTCTGTGACCTTGCCCTTGGACTCCGAGCGATCAAAGCCGTCCCAATTCAGCGCACCGTAGCGGACGATGATCTCCTCCATATCCCGCAGGACCGATGGGTCATCCACATGATGCAGCCGGGCTTTTTCTCCTTCCAGAATCTGGCCGCAGCCCTGCAGATAAGGCGAAGCCTCTATCTCCTGCTGTAAATATTCCAGTGGGGAAGTGTCTGTCATCTTCAGACTGATTTTCTGCCCATCGGTACACAGAAGGTAATAAGGCTCCATGGCCATACCCTCGTGATGGAGGTACAGAGCACTCAGACTGCTCCCCTCCGGCAAGGCTGTGGGGCTGGGCGGAGCGTCATCACCCTGCTGAGAGCAGCCGCAGAAGCAGGCAAGCAGCGCAGAAAGCCAAGTCATCAGACACACCGCCTTTCTCCATAATGATTTCTCCGTCATTCCGCTTTTCTCTCCTCTGTTGCTTTATTTGCAGAACCAGACCTGATAGTTGTCATACTCCCGGCACAGGAGGAACCAACATTCCGGGCTGCCGTAATCTTCTCCGCTGTAGGCGGAAAGATAGAAGGTGCCGTAGCCGCCCGTCTCCAGACGGTAGTTGTGGATGCTGTCCACATACCAGTGGAAGGGGATCTCCTCTGCCATATTGTCAAAATCGATCAGAGTGCCGCTGCCATCCTCGTTGATGATCAGGGAAGTATGCTCCACATCCTCGCTGCTTGGGTCGAGCCACGGCTGGAAGTGCGGCTGTCTTGTGTAAGGGTCAATGGACAGATAAGCAATATGCTCTCCCACGATCAACTCCTCGCTGAGCCTCATCAGGCCCAGCTTATCCACATCCGGCATCATTTTATCCCAACGGCGGGGCAGACCGCTGGCCGTGGCCTCAAAGACAATACCGGACTGACTGTGGAACTGGCCGTAAGAATCCGGGCCATAGATGCGGGAAGGATCGTTGTAATCGTCCAAATACATTTTGACAGGATCCGTCAGCAGGGAGAAGCTGTGGCGGCTCTCCCCGTATTCCACCATGTGCAGACTGGCATCCAGATAGCCCACCGGGTTGACTTCTCCCTCATTCACGCTGTAGACCCAAACATTGCCCAGAAAACTGCTGCAGCAGCTCAGATAAACAAAGTTCTCGCCCTCCGCTGTCTTCAGATAATACGGAATCACACGATAACCCAAAAAGCTCTGCTCGTAGTAAGAG
>JAGALG010000237.1 GCA_017848075.1 Oscillospiraceae bacterium
CAGGTCTGCTCCGGTAAAGCCAGCTGTGGTTTTCGCAATCACATCCAGCTCTACATCAGGGGCCAGTGGTTTATTGCGGGTATGCACTTTCAGAATCGCTTCACGGCCACGGATATCTGGATAGCCAACGACGATCTGACGATCGAAACGGCCCGGACGCAACAGAGCCGGGTCAAGAATATCATGACGGTTGGTTGCAGCCATAACAATAATACCAACATTGGATGCAAAACCATCCATCTCAACCAACAGCTGGTTCAAAGTCTGCTCACGCTCATCATGTCCGCCGCCGAGACCGGCGCCGCGACGACGGCCAACCGCATCAATCTCGTCAATAAAAATTACACTTGGTGCACTTTTCTTCGCCTGATCAAACAGATCACGAACACGGGATGCACCGACGCCGACAAACATCTCTACAAAATCCGAACCGGAAATGGAGAAGAATGGAACTCCGGCTTCGCCTGCAACAGCTCGTGCCAGCAAGGTTTTACCGGTACCGGGAGGGCCCATCAGCAAAACGCCTTTTGGAATTCTTGCTCCCAGTGCGTTAAATTTCTTGGGATGCTTCAGGAAGTCTACTACTTCCTCCAGCTCTTTTTTCTCTTCGTCTGCTCCGGCAACATCGTTAAAGGTCACTTTGCTGCCATCATCCTTCGGACGCGCTTTCGCTTTGCCGAAGTTATTCATTTTCCCGCCGCCATTGGCCTGACGCATGATCAGGAAATAGCCGCCGAACATCAGCACCGCCATAATAATGGTTGGCATCAAAGATACCCAAATTGGGGTTGGCTCAGCAGGAATATATTCGGTCGGGAAGGTATTTTCCGGGTGTTCCGCTTCGTATTTTTCCAGATACGGCGCAATATCTTCACGGAAGTAAGTGATGCTGGCCAGTTCATATACGATCGGATCTTCCTTGCCTTCTACTTTCATCGTCAGGTAGTAGGTATTAAAGTCGATGGAATATTCCTCTACCTGCTCCTGTTTAAAGTAGTTCAGGATCTCATCATAAGTTGGGTTCTCCACAGTCTCCGGGGTCCAGGAGAACATGGCAATGGCAAAAAAGCACAGAAGAACCAGCATCACAATATAAATGCCAATTCCTTTCATTTTTTTCTGCATAGGCTGTTCACTCCTTATTTCTACAGTTTCATCCTAATATTATCAATACAATATGTAAAATAAAGCTGTTCATTTACTTTTTGTTTTTGTTATCGCAGTCCAGTACATGAACGATCAGCAAGTTCTTACTTGTTTCACTTGGAAGCACATCAGCACGAACACCAAAACCTTCCAACCAAAGAGGGCCCTTTTCATCGCACAGAACCGCAAGACGAGAGCGCTCCTCCAAGGATACTTTTTTCTGATTCAGCAACTTTTTAAAACTGGACGGTTTCGAATGTCCGGGCAGCCAAATAGCATCTCCCGGAATTTTTTGCCGTATTACTGCGACACCGCTTATTTTATCACAATCCAAGACATTTTTTAAGGCCTTTGACTGATTGTTTGCAAAGAATTTATATTTTGTACAATCCAGCGGCTGCACCCGGAGAATTTTCCCTTCAAACAGGGAAATATCCCCCACTTTCATTGGAACAGAAAAGAAGGGTTGCAGCTTTGCCGCCTCTTTCAGCCGGATTTGTTCATCTGTCACCTGCAGATAATGATTTCTGCACAGTTCCATCGCACCGTTTTCTGAAATCAGCTTCAGCATATCCTGTATCTTTTTGCTGCTGCAATCTGCTCCGCTTGTTTGCAGCCAACGGGCCAGCAGCCTTTGTTGGAGCGCTGGATGGAGAGAAATGAAACCTTTTCGGCTCCAGCAATTTTCAGAGAGGCAGATCTGTTTCTCCGCCATTTCCACCTGTTTCTCCAGATAGTCTTCCTCCAGCTGCAGCTGTTTAGACAGTCGAACTGCACTTTTTACAAAAGCAGGATTGATCTTCTCCAACTGAGGCAGCACATGAATCCGCAAACGATTCCGACTGTACCCATCACATGCATTGCTGCTGTCTGTTACATAGGATAAGCCTTGTTCCTGACAATAGGCTTCGATTTCTTTCCGACTGCAGTACAACAGTGGACGGATAATCTTTCCTCTCACCGGAGGAATCCCGATCAAACCCTTGGAACCTGTTCCGCGAACCAAATGGAACAGCTGTGTTTCCGCCAGATCATTGGCATGGTGTGCGGTAGCGATTCGATCTGATTCATCAGGAGTCAGCTGTGCAAAATAGATATACCGGCGTTGTCGGGAATAATCCTCTACCGAACATCCGGCTTTTTGTGCACCCTCCGCCATATTTTCCCGGAACACATGGAGAAGTACTCCACGCTCCTGGCAAAACTGGCGACAGAACTCCTCATCCCGTTGAGCCTCCGCTCCTCTGAGCAGATGATTGACATGACAAGCCTCTACGGTCAGGTTTCGCTCCTGTCTCAACTCCAATAAAAAAGAAAGCAGGGCAATGGAATCTGCCCCGCCTGAACATCCAACAACGACACGGCAGCCCTCTGGGAGCATACCGTATCGCTGAATTGTTTTCAAAGCATTATGGCGCATCGCGGAAATTCTCCCTGCTGACGAACTGGCTGTGTGCGCCGTCGAAGATCAGCTTCACCGTATCGGTGGCACCATGACGGTTTTTGGCCAGAATACATTCTGCCTGGCCTCGCTCCTCGGTGTCCTCCTCATAGTATTCTTCGCGGAAGAGGAACATAACCATATCGGCGTCCTGCTCGATAGAACCGGACTCACGCAGGTCAGACAGCATCGGACGATGGTCGGTACGCTTATCGGAGCTTCGGGACAGCTGTGACAGAGTCAGCAATGGAATATCCATTTCCTTCGCCATGATCTTCAGATTTCGGGTAATTTCCGAAACTTCCTGTACGCGGTTATCAATGTTTCGTCCGGAGGTCAGCAGCTGCAGATAGTCGATTACAACCAAATCGATTTTTGGTAAGCGGCGCAGCTTTGCCTTGATCTCAGCTACTGTGATACCCGGGGTATCGTCAATGTACATTTCCCACTGAGACATCATTTCTACCACATCGGCCACCTTGCTCC
>JAGALG010000238.1 GCA_017848075.1 Oscillospiraceae bacterium
ATCCCGTGCGGATACACCCTTTTTCGCACGAAGCTCCGCTAATCTGCTTTTGAATTGATCTTCATACATGGTATCACATCCCTTTATACTATTGTATCCTTTAGATGTGGACAAAATATTGGAATGAAAGCGTAACTTTCCTTGAAGTATTGGATTTAAAATGATATAATAATGGGAAATAACGGAATTAAAAGGAGACCTCACTATGGAACAAAATTTCCTCCACCTGCCGGACGACGCCATGAGCTGCTCCATCCGTCGCCGCTGCCACAGTCTGCAGCAGCAGGACCCCATCTCGCAAAAAGACCTGCGGGACTTGCAGCACTTGGAACAGGCCTGTCAGCTGCTCCCTCTCGATACGCAGCAGCGCCGCCTGCTCAACGACTATCTGGCCTGCCTCGGCAGTCTGCAGGAGCGGGAAGTGGAGCTGGCCTATCTTGCCGGCGCCGAAGATGCCGCCCAGCTTTTTCCTTTACAGAACAGCAAATAGAAAGACCCCGGAATTTCCGGGGTCTTTCTTTATGGCATTTTATGCTTTTTTGATTTTGTTCAGCTGTTCGTTCATAGCCAACAGCTCTTCTTTGGTAGGATTTACGCCCATCATGCCCAGCATGCTGGTCAGACGCAGCAGGGTGAAGCCGCCCAGCATACCCATCATAGCGCTTGGGTCGATGTCGAAGCCAGCAGGTTTTGCAGCTTCTTCACCGGCTTCTGGTTTTGGCATCCACTGTTTCATCAGGCCGCCGAAGAACATTGCGCCCTCTGGGGAAGCCATGATGTCGCTTACTTTATCATTCAGAGAGTAGTAGCCTTCGATCTCGGTGATATCGAACCAGTTGAGAACAGCGCCTTTCTCTTTCAGACGGTAAGCATCGTCGAATACTTCCACTTTATTGATCTTGCCTTCGTCTTTCAGATCGCCGGCAACAGCTACCAGAGTGGTTTCGCCAACATTTGGTACTTCAAAGTAGAAGAAGTGGTCAGCAGCGGATTTCTTGCCAAGGCTTACGCCGTTTGCAAAGAGTTCCACCTCTGGCTGGTTGGAGTAAACGGTTACTTTGGTCACATCTTCCACACGGTTTACATAGCGTTTGCCGCACAGATGAACGAATGGTTCGTCAGACAGCCATGCTTTGTAAGCGTAGAAGGAGTCTTTCTTGTATTTACGGTCGAAGGTAACCAGACCTTTGTGGTTCTGACCGTTTTCGCCGCCTTCTGCACGAGCGTCAGCGCCGAAGTCGAACATATTCCAAACATGGGTAGCCCACATATATTTGCGGGTGTACAGCTGTTTGATCAGTTCTTCATGGTAGTAAGCCTGATATTCCTCGGTGTAGTCGCCCTGAGTTGGCTTGGAGGTGTGCCAGTTCAGCGCTTCACAGCCGTACTCGGAGCAGCCGATCGGAATGGTTGGATGAGTTGCATGGAAGTTATCGAACCAAGGACCGTTCATAGAGGTGTCTCCGCCGTACCAGCCGAAGTAATGGTTGTAGGAAACGGTGTCCGGGATCTGGATGTATGGGCTGTTGATTGGGCAAGGGGAAACAGCAGCCATGGTGGTCAGACGGGTTTTATCCATTTCGTGAACCATATCGTTGAGGATGTGGTGGTTTTCCAGCAGGTCTGGATCAGCGTCGCCATTCATGGTGATTTCGTTGGACAGACCCCAAACCACGATGGATGGGTGGTTGTAGTTCTGGGTAACCAGCTCTTTCATCTGGGAGATGGTGTTTTCACGGCCGCCCGGCAGATGTTTGGAGATGTATGGGATCTCAGCCCAGATTACCATACCTTTTTCGTCGCACAGATCGTAGAAGTACTGGTCATGCTGATAGTGAGCCAGACGGATGGTGGTAGCGCCTACTTCGCAGATCAGGTCCATATCTTCTTCGTGATGCTCGTGGGTCAGTGCGTTACCAACACCCCAGCGGTCCTGATGGCGGGAAACACCGCGCAGTGGGTATTCTTCGCCGTTGAGGATGAAGCCGTTGTCCGGGTCGATCTGGAAGGTGCGGCAGCCGAAGCGGGTGGAAACGGAGTCGATCACTTCGCCGTTTTCGATCAGTTCTGCTTTTGCGGTGTAGAGGTAAGGGTCTTTGCGGCCATGCCACAGGTGAACATCTTTGATGTCCAGAACAGCTTTGGTGTCATTGCCTTCGTATTTGGCAACTTCGCAGCCGCATTTTGCACAGAGGGTGTAACGAACGCTCTGGCCTTCTTTTGCGTTGCTGATCCAGGTTTCAACCGTAACATGAGCGTCTTTGCCGTCGATTGCAGGAGTAACAGCGATACCAGGGCCGCCGAAGTGCTCCAGATCGAAGTGGGATTCGGATACACAGATCAGGTTTACATCACGATACAGACCACCGTAGAAGGTGAAGTCGGCCATCTGTGGGTAAACGGTCTCGTTGGCAGCGTTGTCAACAGCGATCACGAACAGGTTGTCGCGGTCCAGAACCTCGGTAACATCAACACGCCAGGTGGAGTAACCGCCGTCGTGGTGAGCCAGATGTTTGCCATTTACATAAACATCAGCGGAAGAGTTAGCGCCCTGAATTTCCAGATAGTAGCGGTCAGCAGTTGGCAGATCCAGTTTATCAACGGATTTTGCATAGTAGCAGGTGCCGCGGTAGTAGTCGTTTGCGCCGTCCTGACCGTCGATTGCGTTCCAG
>JAGALG010000239.1 GCA_017848075.1 Oscillospiraceae bacterium
GAACTGGGTGAAGGCGAGGAAGAAGAGGAAATCATCATCGCCAGCAGTACCCCTTACATTATTGTAGAGGAATTTGATTTTGCAGGCGGCAGCACTCAGGTGGCTGCTGGCAGCAGTTTCAATCTGAATCTGGTGTGCACCAATACCCACCGAAGCATTGATTTGGAAAATATTATTATGAAGGTGACGGCAACAGACGGTCTGCAACTGACCAGCTCTTCCAATACCTTCTATGTAAACCGCCTGAAACGGAAGGATAGCTTTGAGAAAGAGCTGGATATTTCCGTTTTGGCCAATGCAGAGGCGAAATCTCATACCATTACCGTTAGCTTCCAGTATGAATATGTAGCTGATGATGCCCGTCAGAAGGGTGAAATGAGTCAGGACATTACCATTCCGGTCGTACAACAGGATCGTTTCTCTGCTGACCCAATTACTGAAGTTCGGGAAATGACTGTTGGCGAGGAAATCGATATCCTGTCCAAATACATGAACAAGTCCCGTGGTGAGCTGTTTAACCTGACTGCGACTTTGGAATGTGAGGAATCCATCCTTTGCGAGGAGAAAATTCTCCATAAAGGCAATATCTTAGCTGGTGGTTCCGGTGAAATGGAATTCAGCCTGTCCGGTACTGTGCCGGGTACTTATGATTGTACCATTATTTATACCTACGAAGACTCTGTTGGTATTGTAAAGGAGACCCGCGTACCATTCCAGGTGACCTTTGTGGAAGCGCCTGTCTATGAATGGGATCAGCCTGTAATGGAAGAAATTCCAATGGATGATATGATGTACGATGAATTTGGCAACCCAATCGACCCAATGGCGGCGGAAGAAGGATTGAGCCAAAATCAGAAGATTATGATCGGAGCAGGTGCAGTTATTGTTGTGATCGCAGCAGCTCTTATCATCCGCAAACGCAAGAAGGCAAAAGAATTCGAGGACGAC
Organism: Oscillospiraceae bacterium; assembly: GCA_017848075.1. Classification (GTDB taxonomy): domain Bacteria; phylum Bacillota; class Clostridia; order Oscillospirales; family Ruminococcaceae; genus Negativibacillus. Next base: position 949 of record JAGALG010000239.1, read on the forward strand.
GATGAAAATTTCTGATTTGATTTCTATGACCGTCAAAAACCTGCTGCGCCGTAAAACCAGAACACTGCTTACAGTAGCGGGCGTTATTGTCGGTACCTGTTCCATTGTGCTGATGGTGTCCTTGGGTATCGGTCAAACAGAAGCGCTGGAACAGAGCATTTCTCAGATGGGTGACTTGACCCTGATTGAGATCTATAACTATAACAGCAACAGCGGCGTCACCCTGAATGAGGAAACCATGCGGCAGATCCTGAACATGGATGGCGTTAAAGGTGGCACTCCTTTCTGGGACGAAGCAAATATGAGCCTGCAGCTCTATTCCGGTAAAAAAGACCGCTATCAGATGTATCTTTGGAATGTGAGAGGTATCTACGCCGACCAGTTGGAAAACATGGATTTTCAACTGGCAGAAGGAGAGCTTTTACCTTTGGAGACCGAGAGTGGCTCTTATCTGAAAAATAAAAAAGTTCGTTTGCTCATGGGTAATAAGATGGTCTATGAGTTCTATGACAGCAAGGCTTCCGGTGAGGCAGCCTATCGCTGGGAAGGTATGCTGGATGCCAATGGTAATCAGCTGGAACCCTTCGTTGATGTCATGGAAGACGAGCTGACCTTGATCCTGCGCAATGAACAGTACGATGAGCAGGGAAATCCGCTCTTTGATGATCTTCGTCTGGATGTGGAGATCAGTGGCTTGCTGGGTTCGACAGACCCGAATGTATACAATGAACACAGCTACAGTGCTTATATGGATATCCGGGATCTGCAGCAGTTGTATCGGGAATATCGGGAAGCGTTTGAACTGGAGGACGATGAGAACACAGCCAATATGGAGAATCCAAGCTATCGCCATGCACAGATCAAAGCGGAGAGCATTGACGATGTAGAGGCAGTGGATCAGGCCATCAAGGATATGGGTTTTGAGACCTACTCTCTGAACTCCATTCGAGAACCGATGATGGAACAGATGCAGCAACAACAGCTGTTTTTGGGTGGTATTGGCGCCATCTCTCTTTTGGTTGCAGCCATCGGTATCAGTAATACCATGGTTATGTCCATCTACGAGCGCACCCGTGAGATCGGTATTATGAAGGTCTTGGGCTGCAAGCTGGGTAATATCCGCAGCATTTTCCTGATGGAGGCTGGTTTGATCGGATTCTTTGGCGGCTTGGCTGGTGTGGGAATCAGCTATGGCTTATCTTATGGTCTCAACTATTTGACCAGTTCCGGTGCAGTGAATGCCAATGGCCTTCTTGGCTCGATGCTGGGCGGTTACGGTTCCGGCGGAAGCCTGTCTGTTATCCCATTGTGGCTGGCGGCAGCAGCCGTTTTGTTTGCTACGATCATTGGCTTGCTTTCCGGTTTCTCCCCGGCAAATCGTGCAGTGAAGATCAGCGCGCTGGAAGCTATTAAACATGAATAAGAAAAAGTCCCACTGGTTTACCAGTGGGACTTTTTCTTATGCTTCTATTTGATTGTGAAGAGGGTTCCAGCTTCCCTTGATATAGCAGTATAGGAAGAGGAAGAAGAGCAGGAGATTGTGGGCGATCATGCAGGCCCAGGCAGCAACCAGCCCCATGGACAACATCTGTGTGCAGAGGAAAGTACCGCAGATACGAATCAGCCACATGCCGATGATGTTGAAAACGAAAGGCTCCCGTGTTTTACCGACGCCCATCATCATGCCTTCAATAATGATGGAGAAACCATAGAATGGTTCCGATACAGCAACCATGCGGAGCACCGTTGCACCCAAATCAATGACTTCTGTATTGCTGGAGAAGATACTCATAAGAGCAGGTGCAGCAGCAAAGAGCGCAGCACCGGAAAGGATCATCAAACCGATCTCGATTGGAATAAACATGGTAGAAAGATCTTTCATGCGTTTTCTATCACGAGCGCCGTATGCATTACCAACCAAGGTAGCGGCGGCTGTCTGCATGCCGTAACCCGGAATATAGAAGGCAGATTCTACAGTGTTTGCAATCGTGTGGGCGGCGGTAGCCACTTCGCCCAGAGAATTGATCATAGCAGCAATGGCTACATAGCCAAGAGAGGTTCCAAAGCGCTGCAGCATATTGGGGAAGGCAACCTTCATGCAAGGGCGAAGGATCTCCGGATCAGGACGGAACTTCATGCCCCGTGGAGAAACCATAGGATGCCGCCACAAAACAATGGTGATATAAAGACCGCCTACCGTAAATGCGATGGCGCTGGCAATGGCAGCACCGACGACACCCCAACCGGCACCGGGCATGGTGAAGGAAAGACCCAATAGATTGAGAGTGCGTGTTGGATAGATCAGAAGGAAGTTCAAAGTCACATTGATCAGGTTGACGGCAACACCGACCTTCATCGGTGTTTTGGTATCACCGGCAGCACGGAGCACAGTACCGAAGATGCTGCTGGCAGTACGAGGCAGCATAGGAAGATACAAAATGAAGAAATAAGTAGAAGCGAGGGATTGGATGCTTTCATCCACCTGCATCCATACAGGAATCATTCCACTGAGAGACAGGGTGATTACGGTAAAGAGAGAGCCAACGGTCAGTACCACAAGAACGGCCTGAGAAACAGCTTTCTGTGCGGCAGCCCGGTCATTGGCACCGCAGGCACGGGCGATAAAAGAAAGAAAACCAACGCCCAAAGCAGAGATCGTGCTGAATACCATCCAGCCTACGGTACTGGTTGCACCAACGGCAGCAGTGGCCTGTGTACCTAAAGAGCCAACCATAGCAGTATCGATATATTGAACGGCGGTCTGCATCACCTGCTCCAGAATTGTTGGCCAAGCTAAGGTCAGGATGATGGCAATGGTGGACCAAGCCTCTTTCTTTCGTATTTGTTGTAACATAATCGATCGATATCCTTTCTGAAGGGTTGTTATATCTTATTTATTATACTACCTGAAGTCGGCTTTAAGTCAAGAGTCAACAACGAGAAAAGGGAAATACAAACAAAAAATCCCAGGAAAACAAGTTCCCGGGATTGATTGTTATTTCAGTTTATTACCGTCGCTGAAGGCATTGCCGACTTTTTCGCCGAGAACCAGATAAGCGTGATTCATTGGGTCGTAGGTGATCGGACGGAGCTTGGCAGGATCAATATTTCCTTTTTCGTCCAGAACTTTTTCGTCAGCACAAACATTGATGATCTCGCCCACCAGTCGGCAGCTTTCCGGATCGTAGCTGAGCAGTTTGCATTCCAAGGCCATCGGTAATTCATCGATGAGCGGAGCATCCACAAATTCGGATTTGGTGGTGTGGAAGCCAGCTTTTTCTACTTTCTTTGGTTCCTTATTACCGGAAACGATACCAACATAGTCACATTCTACCACATGATCCGCATCGGCCATGCTGACTGTAAAAGCACCGCGAGCTAAAATATTTTCCATGGTCTTGTGACCGGCGCTGATGCACATGGTGATCTGGTTGGATTCACTGATGCCGCCCCATGCTGCGTTCATGGCGTCTGGAGTGCCGTCCTTGCCGTAGGTAGCCAAAATAAAAACAGGCTGTGGATAGAGGATAGGTTTTGCTCCGAAGTTCTTTCTCATAGTAAGTCCTCCTGAATGAAATAATGATGGCGGAGGCTTCCGCCTGACAAGTCTATTGTACAACTTGAAGTGGACTTGATGTCAAGAGAATTTTTATTTTTGACGATCAGGTCGATCAGAAAGTTACAATAGGGTAAAAGAATAGAAATTATTTCCTCGAAATGCTTGACAAACAGCAACAGCGGCGTTATGATATGTAATGTCAAAGGTTAGCTGTCGCTAACCCGTATTTTGAATCATTGTGAATTGGAATCGGGTGAAACATATGAACTTGTTGGACGCACAGGAAGGCAAAGAGTATATCATCAAAAGTATTCAGACAGATGATGAGGAATTGGATGCATTTCTGTTCTCTTTGGGCTGCTACAGCGGCGAGCCGATTACCGTGATTTCTCACTTAAAAGGTGGCTGCGTGGTATCCATCAAAGACGGTAGATACAACATTGATAATCAGCTGGCAGAAGCGATTCAGATTTAATGTTGCTACTTACCGAAAAGACGATCTGTCAGGTCGTTTTTTTGCCCATAAGTTAGCTTGAGGTAACAAGGTTTCAAACATGTTATGGATCCGAGAGGATTGAAATAAGGAGGCAGAATCATGAGAATTGCATTTGCGGGCAATCCAAACAGTGGTAAAACTACCATGTACAATGCGCTGACCGGCCGCAACGAGAAAGTTGGTAACTGGGCTGGCGTTACAGTTGATAAAAAAGAAGCGCTGATCAAAAAAGCGTATGCCGGTGATCAGGAGCTGATCGCGGTAGACCTTCCGGGCGCGTACTCTATGTCCCCATTCACTTCTGAAGAAAGCATCACCAGCTCTTATGTAAAAAATGAGAACCCAGATGCAATCATCAATATTGTGGATGCAACCAACCTGAGCAGAAGCTTGTTCTTTACCACTCAGCTGTTGGAACTGGGTGTTCCTGTGGTTGTAGCACTGAATAAATCGGATATTAACCATAAAAAAGATACCAAAATCGATGTAAAAGCACTGTCTGAAAAACTGGGCTGTCCAGTAATCGAGACCACCGCTACCAATGCAAATGGTCTGGCAGATGTAGTAAAAGCAGCAGTTGAGCTGAAAGGTCTGGAGCAGCAGGCTCCTTATGTTCAGGGCAATATCGACCTGAACAGCAAAGAAGCCGTTGAAACTGCCGACCGCAAACGCTTCGAATTTGTAAATGGTATTGTTGCACAGGTAGAAAAACGCAAAGTTCTTACCAAAAACAGAAACTTCCAGGATAGCATTGACGCAGTTCTGACCAATAAATGGTTGGGTATTCCGATTTTCGCCGTGGTTATGTTCCTGGTATTTGATATTTCCCAGTCCTCCCTCGGCCCATGGATCGCTGATACACTGGTGGCATGGCTGGAAGGTATTCAGGGTATGATCGCTGAAATGGTTTCCGGTGCATCCCCACTGC
>JAGALG010000240.1 GCA_017848075.1 Oscillospiraceae bacterium
CTGATAGAATCAGAAAAGGAATTAGAGGGTCAGGTATACCGCTGTTATGGTATTCAGCTGTCCTATGCCGGAGCAGAAGTTACCATGGAGGATCTGTCCTTAGACAGAGAAAAAGTGGAACGGCTGGTGAGGCTCTGCAATGAGCTGGCACTTTCGCCGCTTCATTTCCGGGATGTGCTGGAGGATTTTCTGGGAGAAGAATCGATTTAGAAGAGATTATGAACCGAAGGAAATTCACTTTCCCATAACTCTTTCAAACCATATTCCAATTCATTGACGGCAGCAGCAAACTCTGCTTCTTCACCGTGTGCGGCAAAAGCGGTAAGGCGGGCGGCGCAGCGGCCGATCTCTTCCAACGGATCTCTTCGGGCAAAACGAACCAAATCCGGTTCATAGTCCATCCAAAGCTCCCAAAATCGTAGAGCAGCCTCATGGGCTTGTTCCAACGCTCCGTTATCGGCAGCCTGATCCATCGTTTCGATGAGAGGAGCGGCTTCCATGCGGAGGCGATGGAATTTCCACAACGAATAGCTGCCGGAGCAAAGAATGGCAAGAACGATGGCAATGGCAATAATCATGCGCTTCATTATGCGTTCTCCTTTTTTTCCAGAGGAACTATAAAAACAGTACGGTCGGGTGTACAGGTCATCAGAAAGATGTCCTGAATCTCCCGGCCGTGTTTTTTTGCCAATTTTCGAATCCCTTTTTCATCGATGCCGCAGAGTTGTAATCCTTGAGGAACCAGCTGTCCCGAATTGACGACAACCGTGGGAATCTGAGCCGGAGAAACCGGAAGGGACAAATCTTTGACTGTAACTTCCTGCATCTCTGCTTTTTTGTAAACGGAAAGCTGGCCAGTCGTTTCAACGATCGCCATTTCTACCTCCTGAACATCAAAAATACTGTTGACTCGCAGTTGCTCCATCAGGTCATCCACCGAATAACGCAGCAGGGATAATTCCTTCTGATCAATTTCTCCATTGCGGATAATAATCCGAGGAGTTCCACAGAGCATGGTACGCAACTTCAGACTTTTCATTGTGATAAAGGATAGAATGACCTCAAAACACATGAGTGTCAGAATAGGCACAGCGCCGGACAACAGAGGAACATCCGTATTCTCAATCGGCAAAGTGGCGATATTGGAGATCAGAATGGTGGTGACAAGCTCGGATGGCTGCAGTTCTCCCAACTGTCTTTTTCCCATAATCCGCATGCCAAGCACAACAAGAGCGTACAGGATCAGGGTGCGGAAAAATACCACCAGCATTGGATCAGCCTCCTTGTATTCCAAATCATGCTGTTATTCTTGCCACAGGAAGCTCTTTTTATTCGCACATATTTTGACAGAAGCGGTCCATACTAAAAGCAGTTTTACAGAATGGAGGGATGCTCATGGCTTCCCAAAAGTTGAGCAAAGATCTCAACATCAATTTGATGGAGCTGCGGGCTCAAACGGATCATTCCACCGACTTAATTGATCATCGGATCAAAGCCAATGGAATGGATGCAGTCCTTTTACTATATGACGGTATGGTCAATCAACAGCTGCTGGCGGAATTTCTTGCGGAGCCTCTGCTGACGGTGCGACTTCCCCGGCCGGGAGCAGAAGCTCTTCTTCAGTGGCTGAGTGAACGGACGGTTTTGGCGGCAGACCAGAAGCCTTGCAATACGCTGGACGATGTACTGACCTTTGCCATGTCCGGTTTTGTTGTTATTTTGGTGGATGGTGCCGATCACGGCATTGCCTGTGGTCTACAGGGTTATGCAACACGCTCTATTTCCGAGCCGGAGACAGAAATGAACCTGCGGGGTTCCCGGGAAGGCTTTGTCGAAGCCATCCGCATCAATCAAACTATGATTCGGCGACGGATCAAATCTCCGGCACTGAAATTTGAACTTTACCCGCTGGGTACCTGCAGTAAAACGGAGATCTCCCTTGTTTACATGAGCGACCGCGTGTACAGTCGTATGGTGGAGCAGGTGAAAAAACAGCTGACCCAAGTCAAATCGGACATCATTCTTAGCACCGGTTATTTACAGCCCTATTTGGAAGGCAAACCCCTGTCTTTGTTCAGCAGAGTAGGAACAACAGAACGACCGGATGTACTCTGTTCCAAAATCAACGAGGGACGCATTGGGATCTTGGTGGACGGGACACCTTTTGCCATGATCGTACCGTATCTTTTTAATGAACATTTTCAAAGTCTGGATGACTATGCGTATCGGCCTTATTATGCCACTTTGATTCGTATGCTGAAGTATGCGGCTTTTTTCATATCGATTCTGCTTCCGGGGATGTATGTTGCTTTGTCTGTATTTGATCCGGAATTTTTACCGGATCAGCTGTTATTTACCATCGTTTCAGCGGAACAATCCACACCGTTTCCTATGATGCTGGAGGCTTTGCTGATTCATTTTATTTATGAGATCATGCGGGAAGCCGGCCTGCGTTTACCGCGACCGGTCGGTCATGCTGTCGGAATTGTTGGTGCTTTGGTTATTGGCGATGCGGCGGTCAATGCCGGATTGGTGGGATCTCCTATGGTTATGATCGTTGCCCTGACGGCTCTCAGTTCCTTTGTGGTCCCTTCGATCTATGAGGCGGTAGCAGTTCTGAAATTTATTTTTATTATCGTGGGCGGAACCTGGGGACTTTATGGAATTGCACTGGGACTGATGGCGCTGGCTGTCAACCTTTGTGCTCTGATGAGTGAAGGTGTTCCACTGATGGCGCCCATTGCCCCCTTTGATCCGGCCAGCATGAGGGATACGCTTTACCGCCAGGGGTGGCGCAAACTGGGAAGACGACATGCTGATCTGCCCGATTTACCCGGTTCTGATTACAAATCACAGAAATAGGAGGGAAAAGCATGGAACACAGCACAAAAATCAATTCCTTACAGATCCTTTCTGTTTTATTGATCTGCCGCTTTTTTACCATGCTGGTGGCAGTCCCAAACAATCGTTATACCCTGGAGGGCGGCGACAGCTTGCTTATCCGGCAATTGGACGCTGCACGGTATCTTGTCGATGTCCATGATCAGATTGTTTCCCTTGATGACAGGGTAGGTAATTCTTGGATTGAGCGTTTCATCAGAATAGCTCTTGTATTGTAC
>JAGALG010000241.1 GCA_017848075.1 Oscillospiraceae bacterium
GAAAGAATGAATATCCCGAGCAGATCAAGATTCGTTCAAAAAGAAAGGCGGCGTCCAATGGACGCCGCCTTTCAATGCAAAGGGAGATTATTTCGCTTTTACAGGCTGTTTTTCAAATTCATTCAACAGAGAGGTTGCTACTTTAGTCAGAGCCAGCAGACCCATCAAGTTAGGGATAACCATCAAACCGTTAAACATATCGGACATATTCCAAACAACATCAACTTTCAGGGTGCAGCCCAGAACGATGAAGATGCAAACCAGGATAGCGTATGGTTTAACAGCTTTGGAACCGAACAGGTAACGAACGTTCTGTTCACCGAAGAAGTACCAGCCAACGATGGTGGAGAATGCGAAGAAGAACAGACAAACTGCGATAAAGAGGTCACCGAAAGAGCCAAGACCTACATTAAAAGCAGTCTGAGTCAGGGTGATACCGGACATCTGTTCAGAACCTTCCAGAATACCGGAAGTACCAATAACCAGAGCGGTCATGGTCAAAACTACGAAGGTATCGATGAATACGCCCATCAGAGCGGTGCAGCCCTGTTCACATGGGTGATTCACTTTTGCCAGAGCGTGAGAGTGTGGGGTAGAACCCATACCAGCTTCGTTGGAGAACAGACCACGAGCAACACCGTAACGGATTGCTTTTGCTACGGTTGTACCAACAACGCCACCGAAGAGAGCTTTTGGAGAGAATGCGCATACAAAGATGTCAGCGATGGTGCCTGGCAGGTTGCCGATGTTAACAATGATACAAATCAGACCGCCGATCAGATAGAAAGCAGCCATGATAGGAACGATCTTCTCACATACGGAAGCGATGGAACCAACGCCGCCCAGGAAGATGAAGAAGGACAGAATAGCAACAACGATACCGATGATCAGTGGGTTAATACCGAATGCGGTATGGAAAGCGTCACCGATGGAGTTGGACTGTACCATGTTACCGATGAAGCCCAGAGCCAGAACGATGAACAGTGCGAACAGAGCTGCCAGTACTTTACCGAAAGTACCTTTGTAAGCAGCACGGATGTAGTAAACAGGACCGCCAGTTACAGCGCCGTCGTCGCCAACGGTTTTGTATTTCTGAGCCAGAGATGCTTCTACAAAGTTGGTAGCCATGCCGAAGAATGCGGACATCCACATCCAGAAGATAGCACCCATACCACCAGTTGCGATAGCGGTAGCAGCACCAGCAAGGTTACCGGTACCTACCTGAGCAGCAATGGAAGTTGCCAGAGCCTGGAAGGAAGACATACCGTCTGCACCAGCTTTTTCGCCGCCCAGTTTGATGTTACCGAATACCTGTTTGAAACCTTTGGTAAAGTAACGAACCTGAACTGCTTTGGTTTTGATGGTGAACCATACACCTGTGCCGACAAGAGCGAACAGCAGGAAGAAGTCCCACATAAAGCTATTGACGGAGCTAACAATGTTTTCTAATACAACCACAAATTTTCCTCCTCTTGTGTTGGATTTGTTTATATTATAACATCTATTGAACAAATTGTCTATATCTTTGGCAATGTTGGACAAATGCTTTGGCAATAGACGCTAAATTGTGAAGGAAAAATGAGCAGAAAAGTAAAATTACTTGAACATGTTAACTATTTGTGAACAGAAGCTTATGGTGAATTTGACTATGGTTTACACCACTTTTACAGCAACTTTACAAGAATTTTACAACATTTTATATATTTTTATATCGATAATCTAACATTTAAAATAACAAAATGATAAAATAAAAATTATTTTTTTCCTAAAACTGAAAATAATTCCTCCAGACAATGGATCTCATAGGTACAGGGCTGATTCAATGTGTAAGGAAGCCTCTGAGGATTATACCAACAGCAGTCCAAACCGTACTGGATTGCCCCCGAAATATCGGAACTGAGGGAGTCGCCTACGACCAATGTACTTTCCGGATCCCAGTCCGGAACATGAGCAGCCACATAATCGAAATAGGCCTTGTGGGGTTTTTGACAGCCCATCTCCTCGGAAATGAAAAGATCTGTAAAGCAGGGCGTGATCTCGCTTTTGGCAAAGCGAAGCCGCTGGGTGCGGGCAACGCCGTTGGTAATGATATAAAGGCGGTAGCTTTGGCACAGATTGCGGCAGAGCTCCAAGGCACCATCCAGCAGGAGAGGCACCTCTCCCAGCTGTTCACAGTAGAGTGCATGGAAGGCGGCAGCATCGCCGTTGACGCCGATAGCATCAAATAGACGCTGGAAACGCTGAACAACCAGCACTTCCCTGCTGATCTCGCCCCGTTCAAAGGCTTTCCAGCAGTCATCATTGATTTGGCTGTAGAGTCGGATGATTTCCGCTGTGGAGGGATAGCCGTTGTGGCGCAGACACTGATCGAGGGCGATTTTCTCTGCTGATTTGAAATCAAACAGAGTCATATCCGCATCAAAGAGAATGGTTTTGTAAGCCATAATGTTTCTTCCTTTCCTTACATTAAAGGGGCCAGCAGCCGCAGAATCGAGCGAAGCAGCCGCTGATGCAATGGAGTTTGACGAACCTGTTCCAGCGTGATCTCCTGAGAAAGGGCCTCTGTTGCGAGGAAATCTTCCCGGATCGCAGGGATAGCAGGGCTGTTGTATAGGGCGACCGCACATTCAAACTGCAGATAGAAGCTGCGGTAATCCAGATTGGTACTGCCAACGATGGCACTGCAGCCATCGCAAAGGGCCATTTTGGAGTGAATGAAGCCGGGGGTGTACTCAAAGATCCGGACACCGGCTTCCAGAAGAGGGCGGTAAAAGGACTGGGTCAGGGCATGAACATACCACTTGTCCGGAATATGGGGCGTAATGATCCGTACATCGACGCCGCTCTGAGCGGCCAACTGCAGAGCGGAACAGGTCTCATTGTCCAAAATCAGATAGGGAGAAGTGAGCCACAACGATTGTGCAGCGTGATGAAACAGCAGCAGATAGGCATTTCTTCCTACGGAGCGGCTGCTCATGGGATCACTGCCGAAGGGCTGCAGCAGAGTGGAGTTGCCATGGGACATGGGACAGCAGTAGTTTTCACTGTTTAAACGCTCCCCTGTGGAAAACTGCCACAGCTGCAAAAATAACAGGCAGAGATTGTTGGCAGCGGAGCCTTGAACCATGATGCCACTGTCCTTCCAGTGGCCATGGCGTTCCTGCAGATTGATATACTCATCGGACAGGTTGGCTCCGCCGGTAAAGGCACAGCAGCCGTCGATAACGCAAATTTTTCGGTGATCTCTATAGTTGAGCATGGTATTCAGCCGAGGCTGAATGGGATTAAAGATCGCTGTGTGAATCCCTTTTTCTCGCAGCAGCTTATCATAGCCTTCCGGCAGGGTGGCAAGGCAGCCGGCGTCATCATAAAGGATACGGATCTCCACGCCGTTGGCTGCTTTTTGTTCCAGAATCTCCAGAGCGGAAGTCCAAAGAACACCCTCCGCAACAATGAAGTATTCCAGAAAGATAAACTTTTGAGCCTGCTTCAGCTTCTCCAGCATGCATTGGAACAGAGCCTCCCCTGTTGGGAAATAGACAGCGGAGCCATCGTCGTGGAGAGGCGCTCCGGCACAGCGCCGGAGGTACTCTGCCAGTTTTCGCTGAGAGGGAGAAAGCGCTGCCTCCGGGAGGAGGCAATCGTCAGGATTTGGTGCAGGCTGGGCAGCGCAGAAGGCTTCCAGCTGTTTTTTCATGTTAAGACCAAAGCGTTTATTGCCAAAAATCAGGTAAAACAGGCTGCCTGTCAGTGGGAAAAGCAGCAGGATCAGGATCCAGCTGATCTGATAGGAGGGATCGTCCGGTCGGGACAGAATCCAGAATACCAAACATAGACCAAGCAGACGCAGAAGCACAGCAAAGCGATGGAACAGCTGCCCCAAAGCCAGAAGAAGCAGCAGCTGGAGGAGAACCAGTATGACAGTGATAAACAGGCGACTGCGGCTCAGCCGCTTGCCCTGTTGTTTTGGGTGAAACGCATTCAATCAAAAAGACTCCTTTTACAGAAGACCATAGTCTGTCCGTAGGCTGCGGCCCAGCCAAAGGACAAAGAGGGCACAGAGCAGTTCCGCAAAGGGGATTGCCAGCCAAATACCATCCATACCCCAGAAGTAGGACAGCAGCAAAATTCCTAAAATAGTAAACAGGAAGGTACGGGCAAAGGAAATGGCCGCAGAGGTTTTGCCGTTGCCCAGCGCTGTGAAGAAAGCCGATCCAAAAATATTGATACCGGCAAAGAGGAAACCAATAGAAAAGAGACGGAAACCATGAACGGCCATCTCCTCGACAGCGCCGCCGTCAAAGAAGAGTCCTACAATGGGTTCCGCACAGGCAAGTCCCAGAAGGAAGATCAAAAGAGAGCTGCCGCACAGGAAAAAGATGCAGCTGCGCAGCGTTTTTTGCAGGAAGGGCTGGTTTCCGGCACCCCAATGATAGGATACCACAGGAGAAATACCCAGAGAAAAACCAAAATACAGGGCATTCATCAAAAACTGGCAGTAGAGCACAGCCGTAATGGCTGCGACGCCATCGGAACCGGCCAATTCCAGCATAGCCAGGTTAAAGAGCAGTGTGGTCACGCTGGCAGACAAATTGCTGACCATTTCGGAGGAACCGTTGATGATGCTGTCCCACACCAGACGAAGCTGGCGGGTTGGCAGCCGGAAGTGGAGCCCTCTGCGGTTCAGCAGGAAGAAAAAGAGCAGACCGCCGACAGCCGGGATACAATAGCCGGTAGCGGTGGCGTAAGCTGCGCCCCGAATCCCCAGCTGCAGCTGAGCAATGAAAATATAGTCCAGAATCATGTTGGCCACACCGCCGGCTATGGTCAAGGTCAGGCCCAGCTTGGGGCGTCCAGCAGTGACGAAAAAGTTCTGGAACAGCATTTGGAACAAAGCCATAGGAGAAAAGCACAAAAGAATCCGGAGGTAGTCTGCCACTAAGGGTCGCAGGACACCTTCAGCACCCAGAAAGCTCATCAATGGTTCCAAAAACAGAAGACAGAGTCCAGCTACCAGACAGCCCAGCAGTATATTGGCAAGGGCAATGAGAGAAAAGCTGCGGTCGGCTTCTTCGGTCTGTCCCTCACCCATCATACGGGCAACGATGGCGCTGCCGCCGCAGGCGAACATGATGCCGATGGCATTGACCAGGCTGATCAGCGGCCAGGCAATGTTGATGGCAGAAAGGGCATCCGATCCCACAAAGCGGGAAACAAACAGGCCGTCTACAATAGAGTAGAGGGACATAAAGACCATCATTACGATGGAAGGGAGGGCAAAGCGGAACAGCTGCGGGAAGGACATCTCCCGGGAAATAGCATTGTTTGACATATAAGATTACCTACCAAAAAGAAAAAATACAAAAAGAAGCCCGTGCGGGCGAAATTGGCCTACACGGGCAACATTGTTCGATTACAGGCCGTTTGGATTTTTGGAAGCGAAGTTCCATGCGTCACGACACATCTGATCCAGATCACGGGTTGCCTCCCAGCCCAGCAGCTCTTTTGCTTTGGCTGCGTTGGCATAGCAGGTAGCGATGTCACCTGCACGGCGGCCCACGATCTCGTAAGGGATGGCATTGCCGCAGGCTTTTTCAAAGGCGTGCACCACATCCAGAACAGAGCTGCCGTTACCGGTGCCAAGGTTGATGGCCTCCACACCTTTGTGGCTGTCTACGTAGTCCAATGCTTTCAGATGGCCCAGAGCCAGATCCACAACATGGATATAGTCACGGACACCGGTGCCGTCATGTGTGTCATAGTCATTGCCGTACACATTGAGATGAGGGCGTCTGCCTACAGCGACCTGAGCCACATATGGCAGCAGATTGTTTGGAATACCGTTTGGATCTTCACCGATCAGGCCGCTTTCATGGGCACCGATTGGGTTGAAGTAGCGCAGCAGAACAACGCTCCAGTCCGGATCCGCAACAGCAAGGTCGGACAGGATCTGTTCGATCATAACCTTGGTGTAGCCATAAGGGTTGGTAGCGGAGGTCGGCATACCTTCCACGAAAGGAACCGGGTTGTTCATGCCGTAAACGGTTGCGGAGGAGGAGAAGACGATCTCCTTGCAGTCGTGAGCACGCATGACATCACAGAGAATCAGGGTGCCAGTGATATTATTATGGTAGTATTCCAATGGCTTGGCTACAGATTCACCAACTGCTTTCAAACCTGCGAAATGAATGACAGAATCGATCTGATTTTCAGAGAAGACTTTGTCCAGACCTGCTTTGTCCAACAGATCCACACAGTAGCATTTTGGCTCTTTGCCGCAGATCTGTGCGATGCGTTTCAGCACCTCCGGTTTGGAATTGCTGAAGTTATCTACGATCACAACTTCTTTTCCGATGTTCATCAGTTCTACAACGGTATGGCTGCCGATAAAGCCGGCGCCGCCAGTTACTAAAATTGCCATAAAACATTCCTCCTGTTCCGATAAAACAAAGCGATCAACTTAAGTATAGAATGGGAATTTCAAACTGTCAACGGTTTCTCTGCCCAAGCGCATGATAAATCAGCGCAACGGTAACAGACAGCAGCAGACAAACAAGGCTGAGTATGGTCAGGAACATGGCTGCCTGTGAGCTGCCGTACAGACCACCTGCCCGATTATACAGGCCGCTGAACAGACCAATTCCGTGGAGCAGCAGTGCTGTTCCAAACAGAAGCCAACCCCAAAGCTTCAAGGTTTTCATATAACAAGACCTCCTTTTCTACCCGGTACATTTTATTATAGCATAAGAACGAAGTTTGCAATGCTATAATTGTCCATAATAGGCGGGAGCGAAGCAATGCTGAGCGAATCGCCTTGGACATCAATATAATAATTGCGTTTGCAATTATAGTATAAGGTATATTTTTAGAAAAGCCAAGTCACTTTTCTTCCGAAACAAAGTGTGCTATACTGAGAAAAATGAGAAAGGAGCGATGTTATGAAGAAGATTCTGACTGCCCTTGCGATTTTGGCGGTCATTGCAGCCGGAACGGTAACAGCTGTTTTTCAGCAGCGAAAAGCAGAAGATTATGCCAGTGCCGACGATGCGATCCGGGCTCATCTGCCGGAGGGCTATGAAGCCAGCCATACCTTCTGCATCGGAGAGGACAGCATTGCAGTGCTGAACAATCGGGAGCAGGGCTGCTATGGCTTTATGGAGATCTACCGGAAAAATGACAGCTATGTGCTCCACTCTCTTAATCTGCAGTATAAAAGCGCCGGAGCAATGACGGCGACCTTCTCCAAAAAGAAGGAATGGTCGGTGAAGATCCATCTGACCCCACTGGAGGACGGCAGCATGGAGGTCTCCATGGAGGTACTGCCATTGCCTCAGAAAGCGAAAAAATAAGGAGTGTTTGATTTGAAAATGGATTGGAAAAGCATTTTGGTGCTATTTGCCGTAATGGCTGCCGCTGCTTTGATCGGCTTTTACAATGGCTATCAGGATACCAAGGAGCAGCAGACAGCGATTCTGCCGTCTGTTGCGGCAGAGGAGATCATGCTATAAGAAAAAAGAACCCCCGATTCCACGGAATCGGGGGTTTTGTGCTGTTTATTTGGTGTAGTTGTCGAAGTAACCCTGAACAAAGATGATTGGAGTACCTTTGTCACCGGAACCGGAGGTCAGGTCAGCCAAGGAACCGATCAGGTCAGTCAGGCGGCGTGGGGTAGTACCCTGAGATGCCATGTTGCCAACCAGGTTGCCGTCTTTGTTTTTGATGGCATTGGAGATCGCAGCTTTCAGCTCGTCACCTTTCAGATCAGCAAAGTCGTTGTCAGCCAGGTATTTCAGTTTCAGCTCGTTTGGAGTACCTTCCAGACCGTTGGTGTAAGCTGGGGATACAACTGGGTCAGCCAGTTCCCAGATCTTGCCCACTGGATCTTTGAACGCACCGTCGCCGTAAACCATAACCTCGATGTTTTTGCCGGTTTTCTCTTTCATCAGAGCAGCAACCCGTTCTACGAACTTGTCACATTCTCTTGGGAAGAGTTTTACAGTAGTCTCAGTTGCTTTGTTGGAGCCCAGCAGACCATACTGATCATTGTAACCGCTGCCATTTACAGAAGAGGTCAGGATATCATCCAGGCTGCAAACGATCTCAGCACCTGCGTTCATCAGGATGCGTTTGGTTCTCTTGCGGGTATGGATATCACAGTTCAGAACTTTTTTGGTATAGTTCAAAATAGTTTTTGCGTTGTTGGAGAGAATGATCTCACATTCTGCGCCGGCTTCTTCGATGAGGCCGCGGTAGAATTCCAGATAGTCAACGCCGGTGAATGGATGGAGAACACGGCCAAAAAGCTCACGATACTGTGCTTCGGTCAGCACATCGGACCATGGATTTACGCCCTTTTCGTCCAGCAGTTCTTCGTCGATCAGATGGTTGCCCACTTCGTCAGAAGGGTAGCTGACCATGAGAACAACTTTTTTCGCGCCTTTTGCAATACCTTTCAGGCAAACAGAGAAGCGGTTACGGCTGAGAATTGGGAAAATAACACCGATGGTCTCACCGCCCAATTTTGCTTTTACATCAGCAGCGATGTCGTCGATGGAAGCATAGTTGCCCTGTGCACGAGCAACAACAGCCTCAGTAACAGCAACGATATCTTTGTCATTAAACTGGAAGCCCAGATCGGACTGGCTTGCGGCCAGAACAGAATCTACAACGATCGGCGCCAGGTCATCGCCTTCACGAATAATAGGAGCGCGGATGCCTCTGGAGATAGTACCAACATATCTTTCCATGTTATATTCCTTCTTTCATTAGCCGGATGTACCGGAAGAGTAAACAATTTTAACGGTTCATTTTTATAGAACCACTACTCTCCTATTATAATCGATTTTGCCGCATATGTAAAATGAAATCTGCTGGAAATTCAAATTTTTTTTCACAGACTTTGACTTTTTCAGGGATAAAATCCCATAAAATCAGGATTTTCTGCTATGATTTGTCTGAACTTCCGTTGATTCCCTGCCACATTATGGGTGGAGCACATGAGCAAGAAAGGCTTCGCAGCCTTCCACCACATCATCATAGGTCACATCAAAGTTGCCGGTGTACCAGGGGTCAGCAATGTCGCGGGGCTGTTTGGAGAAGTCCAGCAGACGGCAGATCTTTTTCTGAGGATCATCGGGGAACAGGCGCTTCATGTCCCGCAGATTACTGCTGTCCATGACCAACAGCCAGTCGTAGCGCTCATAATCCGCTTTACATACCTGTCGGGCAGTTTTACCGGCGCAGGAGATTCCCACCTCCGTCAGCTTACGGCGGGTTCCCGGATGGACCGGGTTGCCCAGTTCCTCCCGGCTGGTGGCAGCCGAGGAGATGAGGAAGTGCTCTGCCAAACCTCTGGTTTCTACCATATCTTTTAAAACAAATTCTGCCATGGGGCTGCGGCAGATATTGCCCAGGCAGATCATTAAAACACGAATCATAGGGATCCTCCTCCTTTTGCTTCTATTATATAAAGAAAAAAGAGTGCAGACAAGAAGAGAATTTGCAGATTCCGCCTCTTTTCCCGTTGACAGAGGGCACCGGGGAATGATATCATTTGAAATTGATAGAGAACGAATCGTGAAAACGGGGTCGCTGCCCCGCTTTTTTTATTGTTATCCGTGCCGACACGGAAGAAAGAGGTACTATGAACCAAGTAAACTTCAAACAGCTGGGCCTTCCTGCCCAGACTCTCCGCGCGCTGGAGGAAATGGGCTTTGAAAATGCCACTGAGATCCAGGCACAGAGCATCCCGCTGATCCAGATGGGCTACGATGTGGTTGGCCGCTCCCAGACCGGTACCGGCAAAACCGCTGCCTTTGGTATCCCGGCAATCAGCATGATCGACACCACAGAGGAGAAACGCTCTGTACAGGTACTGCTGCTTTGTCCGACCCGTGAGTTGGCGGTACAGGCTGCTGACGAGATCAAAAAGATTGCAAAATATACCGATGGTATTAAAGTGGTTGCAGTATACGGCGGTGCGCCAATGGACCGCCAGATCATGCAGCTGCGAAACGCTAATATCGTTGTAGGTACTCCGGGTCGTGTCATGGACCATATGCGCCGCCATACGCTGAAGCTGCAGAATGTGAAAATGGTGATTCTGGACGAGGCGGACGAAATGCTCAGCATGGGCTTCCGTGAGGATATCGAAACCATTCTGCAGGAGGTTCCGGAGGAGCGCCAGACCATTCTCTTCTCTGCAACAATGCCCAAAGAGATCATGGAGATCATCAGCAACTACCAGAAAGAGCCGCAGATCATTGAGATCAACAAGCAGCAGGTAACACTGGACGCCATTGGACAGTTCTACTACGAAGTTCCAATGGGTCGGAAAAACGATATGCTGCTTCTGCTGCTGGCAGAGCATGAGCCAAAGCGCTCCATTATCTTCTCCAATACCAAGGCCATGGTAGATGAGCTGACTTCCTTCCTGAATGAAAATGGCTATAAAGCGGACGGCCTCCACGGCGATATGAAGCAGTCCCAGCGAGACAGCGTTATGGCAGCCTTCAAGGGCGGACGCAGCACCATTTTGGTGGCCACCGATGTAGCAGCCCGCGGTATTGATGTGGATGACATTGACTGCGTAATCAACTACGATATTCCTTCCAATAACGAATATTATGTGCACCGCATTGGTCGTACCGGCCGTGCAGGCAAAAGCGGCGCTGCTTACACCATTTGCAGCGGACGCCGTCAGGTTTACCTGATGCAGGATATTGCCAGAGCCACCAAATCGGAGGTGGTGAAGCTGGAGATCCCAACCGCAGCTTCGATTCTGAAGAAACAGCGCTTGTTGAAGCAGGAAGAGCTGATCCGCAAGATGGAGCTGGCCGAAGAGCTGCCATACCTTGAAGTAGTGGAAGAGCTGATGGCTCAGGGCTACGCCGCAGAGCAGATCGCTGCAGCTGCGCTGGGTATGGTTTACGGTGTGGAGGAATCCACCCTGCCAGTGATCCAGATGGAGAAAAAACGCCGTAAGGGCGATTTTGTCAAGATCCGCATCAACATTGGCCGCAGCAGCCGGATTGCGCCGAACTTCCTGGTTGGCGCTATCGCAGAGCGCACTTCCCTGTCCGGCAGCGATATCGGCAAGATCGAGATCTTCGATGACGATTCTCTGGTAGAGATCCCTCGTTCTGCGGAAGCTGAAGTATTGGAAGCTATGGTTGGCTGCAAGATCAACGGTATCGATACGGAGACTCGCCGTTGGCTGACCAAAGAAGAAATGCGCAGTCGCAAGAACCGTGACTTTGCCGAGGAGGCACCAAAGAAAGAGCGCTCCGACTTCCGTAAAGAGCGGGAGCCAAAGGAGAAGGGCGGCTTCTTCAAGAAAGAGAAAAAAGACTGGGATAAAAAAGAAGGCAAAGGCAAAAAGTTTGGCTTTGCCGACAAGAAACCATTTAAGAAGGACGGCAGAAAAGACAGTAAAAAAGACTTTGGCCGCGACTTTAAAAAGGAGAAAAAATCCCAGAAAAAAGGCAGCTTTGGCAGAAGCAAAAAGTTCCTGTTTGAAGATTAGAGCAGAAAAGAAAACCCCGGACCAATGGTCCGGGGTTCTTTTTTTCACATTATTCTGCTTTGTACTGTGGCAGATACTCGTCGTTCTCCACCAGGTATACGGTGTCCAGGTCATCCTGTTCCATATTTTTCGCGTATTCCTGAATGTCGCCATCATAAACGAAGCGAACACAGGTGCCGCAGGAGGAACTGAGCTTTCTTGGAACCGGCATAAACTGCGGCTTCATTTCCGGTGTGCCTTTCAGCAGACGGGCGAAGCTGACAGCAGCAAAATGAGTGTGGAAAGTAGCGATATAAGTCAAGACCAATCAATCCTTTTCTTTGAATTTCCGCATTCCATTATAAATGTAGAGCAATATAAAGTCAATGCGGAAGGTCCCGCTTACTTATTTGGTAATGGACAGTACGAAGTCGCCGTCTTTTTCTGCAACGGATACTTTGTAGCCGTTGTTGGTAGCGAAACGGGTTACATTCTCTTTTGCGGTAGAGTTGTCAACCAGAACTTCGTATGCGTTTTCTTTGGAAGCCAGAGCGTCTTTGGTCATCAGAACTGGCTGTGGGCAGGACAAGCCGCGTGCGTCAACAGTTTTCATAATTCAATTCCGCCCTTTCTTAGTTTTTCGCTTTTTTGCTGTTTACTGCAGCAACGATCAGCAGTACGATGATGCCGATGATAACTGCGCCTTTACCGTAAACGGATGGACCGCCGATTGCGTCAGCAGAAGCAGCAGCGCCAGCCAGACCGAAGTTGTGTGCGAAAGCAGCACCTACGATGTAACCAACAACGGTAACAGCGGAGTCAGCATTACCTTCACCAGCCATAATCAGCTGACGGAGTGGGCAGCCGCCCAGCAGAACGGAACCGAAGCCAACAACCAGCATACCCAGGAAGCTCCACAGATGTACGGAGTGAGCGATAGGCTGACCGGAGAAGCCCAGTTTGAACTGGCCCAGTACCAGGTTGCCAACCAGAGCAGCTACGATGATAGCGATGAAGCCCAGCAGCAGTTTCCAGTCTTTGAACAGAACCAGGTCACGGATACCAGCAACCATGCAAAGACGGGTTTTCTGAGCCAAAACACCAACGATCAGACCAGCAGCCAGAGCGATGAGGATAGGAGCCTGCATGGAGCCAGGACCTTTTTCAGATACTGCGAACAGAGCAGGAACGATCAGAGACAGAACGAACAGACCAGTAATTACAACTGGGAAAGCAAAGCCTTCTGCTTTGTTTACAGTGTAGGTGCGTTTCAGGGTGAAGCCTTTGTTCAGGAAGAAGATACCAACCAGAATACCAGCTGCGAAGCCCAGCAGAGCGATAACAGCGTTCAGGTCACCGCCGCCGATACGCAGAACCATACGCAGTGGGCAGCCCAGGAATACCAGAGCGCCGATCATTACGAAGGCAGCAACAACAAAGCGGGTGAATGGAGCGGAACCGCCTTTTGGAGAGAACTCTTTGGAGGTCACAGCCATTACCATGGAACCGATAACCAGACCAATGATTTCAGGACGGAAGTACTGTACAACAGCGGCAGTATGCAGCTTGGTGGTACCAGCGATATCACGCAGGAAGCAAGCGATACAGAAGCCCATGTTGCCTGGGTTACCCATTTTAACCAGCAGAGTGGAGATCAGACCCACTACAGCGCCAGCAATGATAATGCCGGTTGCGCTGGAAAACAGGTTGGATTTGTTAGAGTTTTTCGTCATAACACACATCCCTTTTCTTTGTATTTTTGTCCGTGTCGGAGACTGTTTCTTTCTATAATAAAGAAACAAAATCTGACATCCTTTGACAAATACCAGTGTATAACAACAAGGCAAAAAAATGAAATCAATTTTATCTATAAGAAAATGGAATACGATAGATATTCTGAATAGCGCTGCATTTATAGTAGAAGATAATAGGGGAAAGGATTATAATGGAGGCAGACCAAGGGCCAGTTGCGCCCAAAAACAAGAAAAGGTAAAGGTGAAATAACATGCGCAGAGTATATTTGGACAATGGCAGTACCTCTTTCCCGAAGGCTCCGGGCGTCAGCGACGCAGTTAAATTCTTTATGGATGAAGTGGGCGCCAATGTAAACCGCGGCGGCTACGAATCTGCTTATTCCGCAGAGGATGTGATCATGGAGACCCGTGAAATGCTGAAAAAGCTGTTCCACTTCCCTGCAAAAACAAGAAATGTCATTTTCACACCAAACATCACATATTCTCTCAACTATATTATTAAAGGTTGGCTGAAACCGGGCGATCATGTGCTGGTCAGCTCTATGGAGCATAATGCGATGATGCGTCCAATCGTGCAGATGGCTGCACAGGGCATCACCTTTGACCGTATTCCTTGCGATCGCAACGGTGAAATGCTTGTGGAAAAAATCGAGGAGCTGATCCGTCCGGAGACCAAAGGTATCCTGACCCTTCACGGCTCCAATATCTGCGGCTCCATTATGCCGCTGGAAGAAATCGGTCAGATCTGCAAAAAGCACAATATCAAGTTTGTTGTGGATGCGGCGCAGACAGCAGGTGTATTCCCGATCGATATGGAGAAAATGAATATTGATATTCTGGCCTTCACCGGACACAAGAGCTTGCTGGGCCCACAGGGTATTGGCGGCTTCCTGATCTCTGACGAAATGGCAAAAGTGGTTGATCCGCTGATCACCGGCGGTACTGGTTCTGTTTCCGACTCGGAGATCCAGCCGGAATTCCTGCCGGACAAGTATGAATCCGGTACACCAAACATCCCGGCAATCTACGGTCTCCATGCCTCTTTGAAATATATTATGGAAAAAGGTATCGATTCCATCCGGGAAGAAGAAATGAAGCTGGCCGGTGCATTCATGGAAAAAATGAACGAGCTGGAAGGCGTCCGCATTGTTGGACCAAATCGTGTGGAAAACCGCTCTCCGGTTGTTTCTCTGGACTTTGCTGACCGGGATAACGCCGAAGTAGCTTTCATTTTGGACAGCGAGTATGGTATTGCTACCCGTACCGGTCTCCATTGCGCACCAAATGCTCATAAAACTTTGGACACTTACCCACAGGGAACAGTTCGCTTCGCCTTTGGTCATTTTAACACCATGGAAGAAGTTCTGTATGCGGCAAATGCCGTAAAAGAAGTTCTGTTGTCCAATCATATGGAAAACGAACTTTAGTATTTGTTTTTTCGATATAAAATACTGGGTAAAGATGTGCATAAGTAAATGGAATAATTCCCTTTTTTCGTGAAAACAAGCCAAAAAAACAGCTCAAAAATGGTGATTTCAGGCGGCTTCTTTATGAAATGTGCACTTTGCCTAAAAATATAGCGTTAAAAAGCACACAATAGTTATTTTACCCTCTTGCAAAGTATTGAAAAGTTCGATATAATAAGGTCAAAAGATTGGTTTTATCTATCGAAAGATTTAATGAGAAACGCAAAACGGATAGAATCGATCAATTTAAGCATGTAATGGAGAAGATACCAATGGCACTGGAATTCATCGTAATCACCAACAATCCGCTGGTGCAGGAAAAATTTGCAGATGAGCTGAATGTGGATTACGAAGATATCCCATTCCGCGATGTGCTCTGCAAAGTGCGCGACCTGATCCATAAAGGTCACCGCCTGCTGACCCATCCGCTGAGTGGCAGCGTAAAACCACATGAAACTCCATACAAATCCGTTCTTGTAACAACCAAGCCATCCCAGATGGATCTCGGCGAGGTTTCCATCATCGAGAACGCGATCATCACCGCAGACAAGTTCGCTGAGAAATTCCCCAATATGCCACAGAGCGTAAAGGAAGACTTCCAGCTGATCGACTGCACACTGATCACAAGCGGCATCGACGCTGTGCTCAGAAGATAAGTTACGGCTTAATTGAATCTTCGGATTTGATTTAGATTAGAAAGGGTAAATAATTAAGGAGGTGTCCACTTTGAAACTGGAACTCGGTAATATCATTATCAATGACATTCAGTTTACAAATGAAGGATCAAAAGTTGAAAACGGCGTGCTGACTGTAAACCCAGAACAGATCAAATCTCTGGTACTGGAAGACAGCAACATCGAATCTTGTGAAGTATTCATCGCTCGTCCAGGTGAATCCGTTCGTATTACCCCTGTTAAAGACGTAATCGAACCACGAGTAAAAGTTGAAGGCCCTGGCGGTATCTTCCCAGGCTGGATCGCAAAAGTTGACACTGTAGGCTCCGGCAGAACCAATGTTCTGAAAGGCTGTGCAGTTGTTACCACTGGTAAAATCGTAGGCTTCCAGGAAGGTATCATCGATATGACCGGTCCTGGCGCAGACTACACCCCATTCTCCAAAACCTACAACCTGGTTGTTAAAATGGAACCAGTTGAAGGTCTGAAACAGCATGACCACGAGTACGCTCTGCGTATCGCTGGCTTCAAAGTTGCTTGCTTCCTGGGCGAACTGGGCCGCGCAGTAACTCCAGATGAAGTTGAAACCTTCGAGTTCGACACCATCACTGAAGGCGCTAAAAAATACCCAGAACTGCCACGCGTTGCTTATGTTCAGATGCTCCAGTCTCAGGGTCTGCTGCACGACACCTATGTTTACGGTGTAGATGCTAAGAGAACTCTGACCACCATCATCAACCCACTGGAAACCATGGACGGCGCAATCGTATCCGGTAACTGCGTATCTTCCTGCGACAAAAACCCAACTTATGTTCACCTGAACAACAAAGTTATCCGCGAACTGTTCAAACAGCATGGTAAAACCCTGAACTTCGTTGGCCACATCATCACCAACGAAAACGTATACCTGGCTGATAAAGAAAGATCTTCCAACTGGTCCGCTAAACTGGCTGAGTACCTCGGCTGCGACGGCGTTATCATTTCTCAGGAAGGCTTCGGTAACCCAGATACCGACCTGATCATGAACACCAAGAAGATCGAAGCAAAAGGCATCAAAACCGTTATCATCACCGACGAATACGCTGGTCGTGACGGTAAATCCCAGTCTCTGGCTGACGCTGACCCATCTGCTAACGCAGTAGTAACCGGCGGTAACGCTAACCAGGTTATCGTTCTGCCTCCAATGGAAACCGTTTACGGTCACCTGCACTTTGTAGACACCATCGCTGGTGGTTCTGCAAACAACATCGACGCTCACGGTAACATCACCGTTGAGATCCAGGCTATCACCGGTGCTACCAACGAAACCGGCTTCCATAACCTGTCTGCTCGCTAAGAGAATCTAATAGAAGGGAGATACACATCATGAGCAAAATTAAAGTTGTTCACTACATCAACCAGTTCTACGCTGGTATCGGTGGTGAAGAAAAAGCTGATATTGCACCAGAACTGCGTGAAGGCGTTGTAGGCCCAGGTATGGCTTTCAACCAGGCTTTCAAAGACGAAGCAGAAATCACCCACACTATCGTTTGCGGTGACTCCTACTTCGGTGAAAACATCGACAAAGCATCTGCAGAAATCATGGAAATGGTTAAATCCACTGGCGCTGACATGTTCATCGCTGGCCCTGCATTCAACGCTGGTCGTTACGGCGTAGCTTGCGGTACCATCGCAACTGCAGTTAAAAACACTCTGGGTATCCCAGTTCTGACTGGTATGTACATCGAAAACCCAGGTGCTGATATGTACAAAACTCAGATCTACATCGTAGCTACCAAAGACTCCGCTACCGGTATGAGAGGCGCAGTTAAAACCATGGCTGCTCTGGCTCTCAAACTGGCTAAAGGCGAAAAAATCGAAGCTTCCTGCGTTGAAGGTTACATGCCAAACGGCGTTCGTGTAAACCTGTTCGAGAAAGAATGCGGTGCAGTTCGTGCAGTTAAAATGCTGATCGCTAAACTGAACGACAAACCATTCGTTACCGAATTCCCAATGCCTGACTTCGACCGTGTAGATCCAAACCCAGCTATCCTGGATATGTCCAAAGCTACTGTAGCTCTGTGCACCTCCGGTGGTTCTGTTCCAAAGGGCAACCCAGACAGAATCGAGTCCTCTTCCGCTTCTAAATACGGCGAATACGACATTACCGGTGTTATGTCCCTGGACGGCGACCATTGGGAAACCGCTCACGGTGGTTACGACCCAGTTTACATCAACGAAGATGGTAACCGTTGTCTGCCAGTAGACATTCTGCGTGAGATGGAAGCATCCGGCAGAATCGGCAAACTCCACAACAAATTCTACTCCACCGTTGGTAACGGTACCGCTGTTAAGTCTTCCAAGGCTTTCGCTGCTGAGTACGCTCAGAAGTTCGTCGCAGCCGGTGTTGACGCCGTTATCATGACC
>JAGALG010000242.1 GCA_017848075.1 Oscillospiraceae bacterium
GATCACCCTGACCGGACGAAACTGCGGTCTGGAGGATCGTGCACCCATGTGCGGCGTGCCATATCATAGCTTCGAAAATTATGCAGCTCGCCTGATCAAAAAGGGATATAAGGTAGCCATCTGCGACCAAATGGAGGATCCGGCTACAACCAAAGGTCTCGTTAAAAGGGAAGTAACCCGCGTGATTACTCCGGGTACTGTTTTAGAGACGAATATGCTGGACGAGGGCTGCAACAACTATATCTGTTCTCTTTATTTGGAGAATGAACACTACGGTCTTGCTTTTTGTGATATCTCTACCGGTGAGATTCATGGTACAGAGCTGAAGCAAGATGCTGACAACAAATTAAAAAATGAACTTGCCAAATTCTCTCCGGCAGAGGTGATCTTTAATCCGGATTTTCTGGATAAAAAAGAGCTCTGCAGCTTTTTGAGAGAGAGAATGAACAGCTCCATCGACCTTTTGGATGAGGAAGCCTATCAGGACAGTCGTTGCCTGACTAATCTGAAGAAGCAGTTTGACGGGCAAAGCCTGACAGAGTTGGGCCTTGCTTCCCGTCCTTTGCTGGTTCGTGCCTTAGGAGGATTGCTGTACTATTTGCAACAGACACAGCAGCACGGTATGGATTGCCTGAAAACCTTGGATCTTTACGAGGACAGCCAGTATATGACGCTGGATTTGACCGCCAGACGCAATCTGGAGCTCACCCAGACCCTTCGTAGTGGCGAAAAGAAGGGGACTCTTCTTTGGGTTTTGGATAAAACCAAAACAGCAATGGGAAAAAGAAAAATGCGTGCTACCATTGAAAAGCCACTAATTGATGCAACGGCCATCAACAAGCGACTGAATGCAGTGGCAGAACTGGTAAACGACAGTATTCTTCTGTCTGATATTCGGGAGAGTCTTTCCGGTATTTTTGATCTGGAGCGTCTGATCACCCGAATCGTTTACGGTAATGTCAGTCCAAGAGAGCTGAAATCCCTGCAGTTTACTGCAGAAAAACTGCCCGCTTTGAAAAAACTGCTGGAAAACTGCTCTTCTACCTATTTAAGAGAGATTTATAATGAAATCGATGGCTTGGAGGATCTCTGCCAGCTGATCCACGAGGCCATTGTGGATGAGCCACCAGCCTTGCTACGGGATGGCGGCATGATTAAAAAAGGCTATCATCAGCAGCTGGACGAATACGATGAAATCGTCAATAACACCAAAGGTGTCCTGACCCGCATCGAAGCGGAAGAAAAAGAAAAAACCGGTATCAAGAATCTGAAAATTGGTTTTAATAATGTATTTGGATACTATCTGGAGGTCAGCAAATCCAACCTCCATCTGGTACCGGCTCACTATATTCGCAGACAAACGCTGACCAACAGCGAACGATATATTACACAGGAACTGAAGGATCTGGAACATACGATTCTGACTGCAAAGGATAACATCAGTAAACTGGAAACCATCCTTTATGACGAGGTGCGCTCTAAAATTGCCGCTCAGATGGATCGAATCCAAATGACCGCCAACGCAGTGGCAACGCTGGATGTCTATGCTTCCTTTGCTCATATTTCTGTACGCAATAATTATTGCCACCCGGCAGTCGATTTGTCCAACTCCATTGATATTCAGGAGGGTCGTCATCCTGTTGTAGAGGCTATGATGGGAGACCGAATGTTTGTTTCTAACGACACTCGACTGGACTGCGGAGAAAATCAGATCGCCATTATCACCGGCCCAAATATGGCCGGTAAATCCACTTACATGCGTCAGACCGCTCTGATCGTTCTGATGGCACAGATTGGTTGTTTTGTA
>JAGALG010000243.1 GCA_017848075.1 Oscillospiraceae bacterium
AACGGGGCTGCCCGTCAGCGTAGAGGCAATCTAAAGGAGGGGCTCCGGGGAGGAACACCCCGGCGGCGCTTTGCCTCCTTTCTCGCCGGGGAGAAAGGAGGTGCCAACAGCAGAAACTGTGTTTTCGCAGAAACAATTCTGCGCGGCATAGAGCGCTGCCGGAGTTCGAACCTTGTGCTTATCCCCCCCCTCTCCGTCCCTTTGCGCTTCGCCACCAAAACAAAATTTTCATAATCTGCCCCTTTGTGCACAAAATAAAAAAGCCGCCTTCGGGCGACTTTTGAAACCAAGGAACTTCTCCGAAAGGAGCAAAACCCATGAAACACCTGCGTGACGGCCTGCTGATCCCACTGGGCGGCTGCGCCTACGGGCTGGTGGAGGTGGTCTTTCGGGGCTACACCCACTGGACAATGCTGCTGTTGGGGGGACTGTGCTTCTGGCTTATGGCGCAGATCGCCACCCTTTCTCCCCGGCCTGTCTGGCTGACGGCGGCGCCCTGCGCCCTGCTCATCACCGGGCTGGAATTCCTCACCGGCTGCGTGGTGAACCTGCTGTTGGGCTGGAATGTGTGGAACTACTCCAACCAGCCCTTTAACCTGTTGGGGCAGATTTGTCTGAGCTTTCTGGGCATCTGGTACCTGCTGTCCATTCCGGCGCTGCCACTGGCCAAGCATCTGAAGCAGCGTCTTGCCCACTGAGCCTTCCGGACGCAAAAAAAGCCCCGACGCTTTGTCGGGGCTTTCGTTCTTTTTAATTGACAGCGACCTCTTTTAGCAGCTGATTTTTGATGTTCCACAGCTTCTCGCTGAGATCCACATAGTAGCGGTGAGGGTTCTCGAAGCGCTTTACCTCGTCCCACAGGCTGTCCACCTGCTGAGTGCAGTAGGCACGGATCTCCTCTATGGATGGGCTTTCGTAGACCAGCTCGCCCTTCTCGAAGATGGGCAGCAGCAGCTCCCTGGCCCACACATTTTCCAAAGTCTTCTGCTTCCAGGTAGCGACCGGATCAAAGATGGTGATGGTGATGGGCAGATTGGTGTACAGCTCCTCGTCAGCGACACAGATGTAGTCGGCCTCTGCCTTGCCGCTTTCGGCGTTATAGAAACGGTACAGCTTCTTGAAGCAAGGGTTGGTGATCTTCTCCAGCGTTTCGCTGACCTTGATGCGGGGTACATACTCTCCGTTTCGCTCCACGGCAACCACCTTATACACGCCGCCAAAGACCGGATCGCTTTTGGAGGTGATCAGCCGCTCACCGATGCCGAAGCTGTCCACGCAGGCGCCCTGTCGGATCAGATCCCGAATCAGGTACTCGTCCAGGGAGTTGGAGGCCACGATGGCCACATCCTGATAGCCGGCCTCGTCCAGCATTTTGCGGGCCTTTTTGGACAGGTAGGCCAGGTCGCCGCTGTCGATGCGGACGCCCTTGGGGCGGTAGCCGGTCGGCACCACGATCTCGTCAAAGACCTTGATGGCGTTGGGGATACCGGATTTCAGCACATTGTAGGTGTCTACCAGCAGGGTGCAGTTCTGAGGATAGATGCTGGCGTAGCTGCGGAAGGCCTCCAGCTCGCTGTCGAACATCTGCACCCAGGCGTGAGCCATGGTGCCTACGGCAGGGATGCCGAAGTCCCGGTCTGCCATGGCGCAGGCGGTGGCGTTGCAGCCGCCGATATAGGTGGCACGGGCGCCCAGCACAGCAGCGTCATAGCTCTGGGCACGGCGGGAGCCGAACTCCATAATAACACGGCCCTCTGCGGCACGAACCATGCGGTTGGCCTTGGTGCAGACCATGGACTGGTGGTTGATGGTCAGAAGGATCATGGTCTCCACCAGCTGGCACTGGATCACCGGGCCGCGGATGGTCAGGATGGGCTCGTTGGGGAACATGACGGTGCCCTCCTTCATGGCCCACACATCGCAGCAGAAGCGGAACTGCTCCAAATAAGAGAGGAAGTCCTCGCTGAAGCAGTTTTTGCTCCGCAGGTAGTCGATGTCTTCGGCGGTGAAGCGCAGGTTTTTCAGGTAGTCGATGACCTGCTCCAAACCGGCAAAGATGGCAAAGCCGCCCTCATCGGGGATACGGCGGAAGAACATATCGAACACCGCCACCTGATCCTTCCGTCCGTTGATGAAGTAGCCGTTGGACATGGTGAACTCGTAAAAGTCCGTCAGCATGGTCAGGTTGCGTTCTTCTTTCCAGTTGAGATTCATCCCAAGCACCTCTTTCTTCTTTCCTACTTACAGATTCGATTCGTCCAAGTTTGGGTTGCCTCTGTCAAAGCTGCCCCAATCGCTCCAGTCGGGCAGCTCCCCGCCGTGAAGGGCGGCAAACCACTGCGGCAGACCCTCCAGGGCCCGCACTTTGGCCTGCTCCAGCAGCTCCAAAAAGCTGTCATTGTGAGGGTTGTCCGGATCGGAGGGGTCCGTCCACAGGCCGTGGTGCTCGTTGAGGATGTCCTCCTCCACCGCCGCCGGACGGATATGGGCGCTGAAGCCGTTTGGTCGGCCCAGCAGCGCCTCCACGCCGCCCACAAGGGGCAGCAAAGCGGAATTCAAAGTAAATTTCATCAGGAAACGGGCGTCGTCAAAGGACTTGGCCACATCCTTGGCCTCCACCTCGATGGAGTACAGGCTGTGAAGCAGCTGACGGTACAGGCGGCCGATGGCCAGCTCGTCCTCCTTGCAGCGGTAGTCCCTTGGGATACCGTAGGTGCACAGAGGGCCTCCGCCCAGCTGTTTGCACAGGACGGTATCGATCTGGCTTTCGATCTGATGATGCAGGCCGTGCCACTCCTTGGGGTCACGATAGCGCTTGCGGCGCTCCTGCAGATAATAAACGAAGGGATGGGTCTGACGGTCCAGCAGATAGTGGCAGAGGAAGCCCATAAAATAGCTGGCCAGCACCGGCCAGTCCCGGCGGCCCTCCTGTTTGCGGCGGCGAATATAACGGGCCATCAGCTGCAGCAGCTTGCCGGTCTGTTCCCGGTGCATCACGCCGCCGTAGCCCGGCAGCGGAGAGCGGCCCAATACCGCATCCCGGAAGAAGAGCAGATCCGGCCCCTGCAGGCCCCAGTAGTAGGCGGCAGGATGGGCGTCAATATGAGATTTCAGCTCCGGCGGCAGCTCATACTGCAGCTGCTGTCCAAAGAGCACATGAGTAACAAATGCTGGCATGGTTTTCCTCCTTTTTGGATGGGTTGGGTAAGTCTCGGACATAGTCCTTGGCTCTCCCTTTGGGAGAGCTGTCAGCGCAGGCTGACGGATGAGGAGTGCAATAGGCGGCGTGTTCGAACCCTGCGGGCCATGAACACGCCCTACGGCTCAAAGGGAAAGAATGCGGGGCGAATCCCTCTATTCCGAAAAGCAGAAGTTTGCCAAAGGCTCCCTTGTGCAAAGGGAGCTGTCGGCCGTCAGGCTGACTGAGGGATTGTCAACCCCTCCGCCACGGCTGAGCCGTGGCACCTCCCCTTACACAGGGGAGGCTTTCGGGACACGAAAT
>JAGALG010000244.1 GCA_017848075.1 Oscillospiraceae bacterium
GGGCCGGAACCAAGAGGAAAAGGTGATGACCGGTTCTTATAACGAAACCTTGTCCACCACTTTCTCCAAGTCAGTCCGAAATACGATTTCTGAAATAAAAGCAGACCGCAGCAAAATTGTGTACAGCGATATCTTTCCTGGCGTTGCCATCAAACGAGGCGATGGCGCGATGAATATGTGGAGTCTGGAAAATGGCTATAACAACTATCTGGCAACCTCTCCCACCGGTACGGCTACCGGCTTCGGTGCATCACTGCTGATCATTGACGACTTAATCAAATCTGCTTTGGAGGCGAACAATGCAGATGTGCTGGAAAAGCACTGGGAATGGTTCACCAATACCATGCTGTCCCGTCTGGAGGAAGGCGGAAAGATTATCATTGTTATGACTCGTTGGCACAGTCAAGATCTGGCTGGCCGGGTGATCGAGCACTATACGGAGCTGGGTGCCAAGATCCGCACGGTCATTTATAAGGCGGTGCAGGAAGATGGCACAATGCTTTGTCCTGAGATCCTTTCCAGACAAAGCTATGAGCGGAAGATTGCCGCCATGGGCTTGGATATTGCTTCTGCAAACTATCAGCAGGAGCCGATCGACATTAAGGGCCGCCTGTACAGCAGCTTTAAAACTTATGATAAGCTTCCGACAGATTCTATGGGCCGGCCTTTATTTACACAAATCAAAAACTACACCGATACCGCCGATACCGGTGATGACTACCTTTGCAGTATCAACTATGGTGTTTACAATGGGGAAGCCTACATCCTGGATGTCCTCTACACCAAAGAGGGAATGGAAAAGACAGAGCCGGAAACCGCCAGAATGTTGTATGAAGGGGAAGTTAACCTGGCGGATATCGAAAGCAATAACGGCGGGCGGAGCTTTGCCCGAAATGTGGAGCGGGAGCTGTGGGAGCGATACCAGTCCAATCACTGTATCATACGACCATTCCACCAGTCCGAAAACAAGGCTGCGAGGATCCTTTCCAACAGCAGCTGGGTGATGAATCATATCTATTACCCGGTGAACTGGAAGGACCGTTGGCCGGAATACTATAAAGCAATGAACAGCTATCAAAAAGAGGGCAGGAACGCCCATGATGATGCCCCGGATGCAACCACGGGAATTGCCGAAAAAGTAGGCAGCGGAGCAACATTCAGCTTCGACTAATGGAAGGAGGAAGAAAAAATGTTTCAGTTTATGAGAGCAGCTGATCTGGCTCATGTACTGGGCAGGCAGGATCTCGGTGACCGATTGACCGATGAACAGTTTATCGCAGCGGAGATCAAGCGCTTCCGTCAGTCGAGGCGCTTTCGAGATATGTACAATGGAGAACGCTATTACAAAGGCTTGCACGATGTTCTCCACAAAAAGAGGACGGCGATCGGTGATGATGGTGACCTGATTGAGGTGGACAATCTGCCGAACAACCGAGTTGTCAACAATCAATACCGGAAGATGGTTGACCAAAAGGTAAATTACCTACTGAGTCAGCCTTTTGTTTTGGACAGCGAGAACAAAGCCTACACCGACGCGGTGAAGCCGTATCTGCTGAATCATAATTTTCGTAAGCTGCTGAAATCAGTCGGCAAAGATGTTATGAATGGCGGAATTGGCTGGATTTTCCCTTTCTATGATGAAGCGGGAGAACTGAGCTTCCGCCGCTTTCGTCCCGATGAGATCATCCCACTGTGGCAGGATGCGGAGCACAGCAGACTGGAAGCAGCCATTCGTGTGTATGAGCTGCTGGCCTACGAAGGAAAAAACGAAAAAGTGGTTCAAAAGGTGGAGGTTTTTAATCCGGATGGAATCCACTATTTTGAACTAAGGGACGGCAATTTGATCCCGGAAGCTCCTTTCCATGAACCTTATTTTGTCGTGACAGATCATCAGGGTGGATCACAGGCTTATAACTGGGAGAGGATCCCTCTGGTTGCTTTCCGGAGAAACGAAGAGGAGCAGCCATTGATCTGCAGCTGTAAATCTCTGCAGGATGGCTTGAACCAGATCGAGTCCATGTGGCAGGATCAGACAGAAGAAGACCCACGCAACACGATTCTGGTTATCGTCAATTATGATGGACAGCGTCTCGGCGAGTTCCGGAGAAATCTTGCTACCTATGGAGCGGTAAAGGTTCGTTCAGATAACGGTGTCCAGGGCGATGTAAAAAGCCTGCAGATCCAGGTCAACGCAGAGAATTACAAAGCAATCATTGATGTGTTCAAAAAAGCCATCATTGAGAACTGTATGGGATATGATGCCAAGGATGACCGCTTGGGCTCCAATGCCAACGAAATGAATCTGCAGTCCATGTATTCCGACATTGAAATGGATGCCAAAGGTATGGAGGCGGAATTCCGATCCTCTCTGGAGGAATTGCTTTGGTTTGTAAACTGCCATCTGTCCAACAGCGGTGCCGGAGATTTCGACGAGGAAGATTTCCACATTGTCTTTAATCGGGATATGATGCTCAATGAGTCCAAAGTCATTGAGGACTGCCGGAAGAGTGTTGGCCTGATCTCCAACCGGACAATCGTGGCCAATCATCCCTATGTGGATGATCTGGATGAAGAACTGAAACAGATGCAGAAAGAGCAGCAAGAACAGCTGAATTTGTACGGTGACTTCGGAAAAGAAAAACCGTAGGAAGACGAAACAAGAAGGGTGACAAATGGCACAGAAAAGCGCGGAATACTGGAGAGAGCGCTTTCTGGCGCTGGAGGAACAAAATAACCGTTCTGCTGCAGAGGCGGTAAAAGAAACGGTCGCTGCTTTTAATCAAGCACTGGCACAGGCCGAGAAAGAACTGAACGCCTGGTATAACCGTTTCGCCCAAAACAACGAGATCAGTCTGCCGGAAGCTAAGAAATGGCTGGCGGCCAAAGAGCTGAAAGAACTGCGCTGGGACGTTGAAGAATATATCCGATATGGACAGGAAAACGCTTTGAACCACCAGTGGATGAAAGAGTTGGAAAATGCTTCTGCAAAGTTCCACATCAGCAGGTTGGAAGCGTTAAAAATCCGGATTCAGCAGTCGGTAGAGCAGGCTTATCAGAAGCAAACAGATCAACTGCAACAGCTGTTGGCAGATCAATACACAGAAGACTACTACCACACAGTCTACGAGATCCAAAAGGGATTGGGAGCTGGCTGGAATATTGGCCAAATCGATCAGCGCCGCTTGGACTTGATACTGAGCAGACCGTGGACAGCGGACGGACTGACATTCAGCGACCGCATCTGGAACTCCAAAACCCAGCTTCTGGACAATGTATTCAAGGGTTTGACCCAAATGTGCTTGCTGGGCGAGGACCCGAAAAAGGCAATCGATCGGCTGGCGGCACAAATGAATGTTTCCAAAAAGCAAGCAGGCCGCCTGATTATGACGGAATCTGCCTATATCGGCAGCAAGGCACAGCAGGATTGCTTCAATGATTTGGAGGTAGAGTGGTTTGAGATCATTGCTACCCTGGACTTCAAAACCTCAGAGATCTGCCGAAGAATGGACGGGGAAGTAGCAAGAATGTCCGATTATCAAATCGGTGTGACGGCGCCGCCCTTCCATCCATGGTGCCGCAGCTGTACTTGTCCGTGGTTTGCGGATGACGAGCCGGGAATGAGGGCGGCAAGGGGCGTTGATGGTAAAACCTACTATGTGCCGGCGGATATGACATACCAGGAGTGGTATGAGAAGCAGGTGGAAGAAGGATTTGAAGAATTCAAATTATTCCCTGAAGAAAAGAAGCTTATTTACAAGGGTTATGAAGAAGGCCTATTGCTTGATTTGGATGGTTCTGTTATATTTAAGACATCAGGAACAGAAAGTCAGGTAAGGGTACCGAAAGAATACTTGAATAAAGCTGAGGGTAAAATTTTTACCCATTCGCATCCTTCTGATTATCCGCCATCAGATACAGATGTCTACCGAATGTATCAATATAAAATGTCTGAAGTTAGGGCGGTTACTACAGAAGGGGTCTATCGTGTAGTTAATACAGGAAAATGGAAGAAAGAATTTGATAGCGCCGAAGAATTCAGGCTCTTCTATTATGAAATCGGTGCAGAACTGATAGAACAGTATGGTGAAAAAATTGAGCAAGGCTTGATTTCAATTGGAGAGGCAGAAAAAATTGTACAAGATTCTGTGCTGAAAGAATTATCGGAAAGGTTGGGGTTTGTTTATGAGTTCACAGAAAGATAAAGATGTGGTTCCGTTTGGAAATCGATATGGGCATTCCTTTCTCTTTAGCGAACAATGCACTAAATGTGACCATTACGACAAATGTCAAGGCCATCATTCTTGTAAGGCATTTCCAAAACAAGAAGGCATCCCTCCGGAAATCTGGAGTGGAGAAGTACCCCATACAAAACCTTATCCTGGAGATAATGGGATTCTATTTAAGAAAAAATGAAAGAGCATCCTGAAAACAGGGTGCTTTTTTCATACCCAAATACTGAATAAATCAGCACTATGGTTTTTGCCATGGTGCTTTTTTATACCCTGAAATAAGGGCTTTATATGGCAGGCTTCCAGTGGAAAACGGGTTCGCTTTCAAGGCTCCGATACCAAATGACTGCAGGTTCAAATCCTGCGCCTGCCGCCAGAACCGTCCCCTTTGGTATTTCCGGACGCTAAAAAGGAAAGACGGCAAACCCCTGACTGAACAGGGACAACAAATGTGAACGAAAGGAAGATCAACATGAGAAAAGAAGAACTGATGAAATTGGAAGGCATGACGGAAGCGTTGGCAGCTCAGATCGAAGAACTGTCGAGCAATGAGCTGAAAGAGATGATTCCACGCAGCCGTCTGAATGAAGTGATCGCCGAGCGAGACAATGCAAAAAAGGACCATGGGGAGGTCCTGAAGCAGCTTGGTGAGCTTCAGAAGCAAAGCGGCAGCATGGAGGATCTGAAAAGCCAGATCCAGAAGCTGCAGGACGCTGCCAAAGAGGCTGAAAAGACCCATGCGGCAGAAATCAATACACTGAAAATCAACAATGCAGTGGAAAGTGCTTTGCTGGCTGCGAAGGCATTGAACACTAAAGCAGTAAAAGCATTGCTGAACCTGGAGGATGCGAAACTGGCTGAGGATGGCAGCGTGATTGGTCTTGCGGACCAGATCAAAACTCTGCAGGCAGCAGCAGATTCCAAGTTCCTGTTTGGTTCTTCTACCATGAAAGGGGCAAAGGCCGGAAACGCCGGTAATGAAGACGGAGACCATGGTGTTGATACCAGCAGCATGACCTATTCGGAACTGGCTGCTTATCTGGCGGAAAACCCTGATGCGAAAATCGATGAATGAAAGGGCGAATAAAATATGGCAAAATTTGATTCCAAATCTTTTAATCCCCAGGCGTTTGGTGCTTATGTAAAGCGTATCCCAAATGTCACCCGTAATGAGCTGGCGAAATCCCGTGCAGTCGGCTCCAATGAACAGGCAAGAGCGGCACTGTCCAATCAGACCGGCTCCCTGTATTCCCGCGTACCGTACTTTGGCCGCATTTCTGGCGAGACTTCCCAGAATAACAACGGTGCGACCGACATTAAGTCTACCAACACCACCACCTACGAGCAGGGCTTTATCGTGGCTTCTCGTATGGACGGTTGGACAGAGCGCAGCTTCTCCAAGAACATCACCGCAGGCGTTGATTTCATGGACAATGTGGCAGCTCAGATTGCAGACTACAAAATGGAAGTGAAACAGGGTATTCTGCTGGCAATTCTGAAAGGTATCTTTGCAATGGGCACCACCGGCACAAGCACCGCAGCAAAAGCAGCTGCAGAATTTATGAGCAATCATGTTCTGGATGTGTCTGCGGAAGGTGATGGTCTGATCGTGGCTACCACCCTGAACACTGCGATGCAGAAAGCTTGCGGCGACAACAAAGCGACCTTCAAGCTGGCGATCATGCACTCTGTTGTTGCTACCAATCTGGAGAATCTGAATCTGCTGAAACATCTGACTCATACCGACAAAGATGGTGTGACCCGTGATCTGTCTCTGGGCACCTGGAACGGCAGACTGGTTCTGATCGATGATGCAATGCCAGTCGATGATGAGGGCAACTACACCACCTATGTTTTGGGTGAAGGCTCCATCATTGTAGATGAGATTGGCGATTCTGTACCATACGAAATGTCCCGTGATCCAAAGACCAATGGCGGCCAGGATACCCTTTATGTTCGTGAACGCTATATCTGTGGTGTTGATGGCATTTCCTTCGAGAAACCGGCAAGCGTGACCGCATCTGCTTCTAACGCCGATCTGGAGAATGGCGCAAACTGGGCGATCATCAACGATGGTACCAAAGCGATCCCACACAAAGCAATCGCCATTGCAAAAATCGTTTCCAAAGGTTAGTTGAAAGAAGGTGGCTTCCATGGATATGGAAACTCTGACAAATGATATTCTGAATATTCTGCGGGATCCGGGTCAGAGCCCATTGGTGGAGGCGGTGATCCGAAGACTGGACAGCTTTGGATACAAAGCGGCGGTCTCCGACAGCTGGCTGATAGCCTTTTCCTTGCAGAAGACCCGAAGCCACATTCTGAATCAGATCAACCATCAAGAAATCCCGGATGGACTGAGGGAAATTGCTGTGGATATGATTTGCGGCGAGATTCTGGGAACAAAGCTGAGCACCGGCCAGTTGGAGCTGGAAGCCCTGGACTTGGAAGCTGTGGTAGAATCCATCGAAGAAGGGGATGCCAAAGTGGTATTCTCCGATACGGATTCGGATACTGCAAAAGCGGAAGCACTGATTGGATGGCTGAGAGAAGGAAAAGGATGTGATTTTTCATGTTTCCGAAGAATGCGCTGGTAAAAGCGAGAAAAGCAATAGAAAAAGGCTACATTGGAAAAGTGACGATCACAGAGCGTAAGAAAGTGACGAAGGCAAATCACAGCACAGGATTCACAGAAGTGGACATTCTGCTGGATCAGCCTTGCCGCTTATCCTTTTCTCGTAGTCCAGCAGCGGAAGCGGGGAGAACGGCAGAATTGAAACAGACCGTAAAATTGTTCCTGCCTCCGGAACTGATTGTGCTGGAAGGCTCCAAGCTGACGGTAACACAGAATGGGATTACGACAGTTTATAAACGAAGCGGCCCAGCTGCGGTGTATCAGACCCATCAGGAGATCACGCTGGAACTGTTTGAGAGGTGGGCCTAATGGCAAGATCCAATATTCAAATGGACGGCCGTGAGCTGAAAAAGCTGAGAGATCAGCTGGAGGCCGTGGCGAATCCACAAAAGAATGATGAGTTCCTAAAATCCTGCGCCAAAGAGCTGGCAGCACGATTGCTGAGAAAGGTGATCAAAAGAACGCCGGTAGGCCAATATCCTGCGGATACAGGTAAAGTCGGCGGTACTTTGCGCCGTGGCTGGACTACTGGTTCAACAGGTGATTCTTCACATGATACACGACAGGCTATGTATTCCAATATGTTTGGTGGATCACAGCATGTCAGAAAAGCAGACATGACGGTTTCAAAAGTAGGAAATGATTTTGTCATTGAAATCATCAACCCGGTGGAATATGCCTCTTATGTGGAGTATGGACACCGCACCCGCGATCACAAAGGATGGGTCAAAGGCCGATTCATGCTGACGATATCCGAGAATGAGATCCGCCACAGTGCCCCGGCAATCCTTGAAAGAAAGCTGGAGCAATACCTGAAGGAGTGTTTCAAATGACGATTCAAAATTGCTTTGACGGTATCATAGAGGCGCTGTATCAGGAATTCGGAGCGGGCTATGAGATCTATATTGAAAGTGTGGAGCAGGGACTAAAAGAGCCCTGCTTTTTGCTTTCCTGTTTAAGCCACGAAAGAGAATTGCATGTCAGCAGGCTCTATGAGAGAAGCAATCTATTCAGCATTCAGTATTTTCCTTCTACGATCAATAAACAGGAGGAATTTGCAGCAGTGTCAGAAAGACTGTACGACTGCTTGGAATATATCACGGTTGCCGGAAGATTACTTCGTGGGCAGGATTTGAAAGGAGAACCCTCCGATGATATTCTGACTTTTACTGCAAGATATGATCTGTTCGTATTGAAACAACAGGAGAAGACCATGATGTCTGATCTGGAGCTGATCACCGAGACGAAAGGATAAAACAATGGCAACAAAAAGAGCAGCACCGGCTGCAGAAGCAAAATTTCAAAAGGAAGCCTTGCTGAAAAGTGAGCGTTTCCGCGATCAAAGAGATCTGATCTCTGCCGTGTTGGATGACGATCGTTGTTACAGCATCCGGGAGGCAGAGGAGAAGATTCAAAGCTATATGAAAGGTAAGGTGAAGTAAATGGGCCTTGGCGGCGGTTTCTTTACCGTTCAAAACAAGGTGCTGAATGGCGCCTATATCAATTTTATTTCCAAGAGCAAAGCCAGCGCGACCCTGTCTGACCGAGGCGTTGCAACCATGCCTCTGGAATTGGATTGGGGCGTAGATGCAGCGATCTTTGAAGTGACTCCGGCTGATTTCCAGAAGAACAGCATGAAGATCTTCGGCTATCCTTATACTCACAAAAAGATGAAAGGTCTGCGGGATCTGTTCCGGAACATCAAGACCCTGTATGCCTACAAACTGACATCTGGCGGTGTAAAAGCAAGTAATGCGTTTGCAGCTGCGAAACACAGCGGTATTCGCGGCAATGATCTGAAGGTTGTGATCTCTGCCAATGTCGATACTCCGGAAGCTTTTGATGTTCGCCTGTATTTGGATACTACTGTAGTCTTTGAGCAGGAAGCAGTAAACACAGCAGCAGATTTACTGGATAGCGATTATGTGGACTGGAAAAAAGATGTCATGCTTGCACTTACAGCCGGCACCCCGTTGAGTGGTGGTACCAATGGCGCTGTAGATGGTGCTGCACACCAGAGCTATTTGGACAAAGCGGAATCTTATTCCTTCAATACCATGGGCGTGGTCGTGGAGGATGAGATCACCAAGTCTCTGTATGCAGCTTATACCAAACGCATGAGAGAACAGGTGGGTGCTAAATTCCAGTGCGTTCTCCACCGCTATGCAGCAGATCACGAGGGTGTGATCAATGTGAAAAACAATGCAGTACAGTCTGCTTCTCCGGCTGATCTGGTGTATTGGGTTACTGGCGCACAAGCAGGCTGTGCAGTCAATAAGACCCTGCTGAACAGAGTGTATGACGGTGAATACCAGGTCGATGTGGAGTACACCCAGAGCCAGCTGGAGAGAGCAATGCAGTCCGGCGAGTTCATGTTCCACAATGTAAACGGCGTGGTTCGCGTTCTGGCAGATATCAACAGCTTTGTATCCGGCACTGAGGAGAAGCTGACAGAGCATTTCGGCTCCAATCAGATCATCCGGGTTCTGGATCAGATTGCCAACGATATCGCAGTGATCTTCTGTACCAAGTATTTGGGTCTGGTACCCAATGATAATCCTGGACGCATCAGTCTTTGGAGCGATATCGTGAAGCATCACAATGAGCTGCAGAAGATTCGTGCAATTCAGGAGTTTAGCGCGGATGATGTAAGCGTTTACCAGGGCGACAGCAAAGACAGTGTTGTTGTCGATGATGCGGTAAATGCCGTAGTTGGTATGGCGAAGCTGTATCAGACCATCATTGTATCGTAGAAGGAGGGAAAACAAATGCCACAGGCATATATGCCCGCCAATGATGCGCCTTCCTCCAAGTTGGCAACAGCTTTTGTCACGATTCGGGACAGACGCTATGAAATGCTCAACATGAAGGAATTTGAGGGCAAGATGAACATCAAAACAGAGGAAGTACCGACTTTGGGCAGAACAGTTAACGGCAGAAAGCCGGTCGGTGCTGAAATCAAATGGAAAGCAGTGGTTTATCATTGTGCAGAGATCTTTGATGAAGTTGCTGAAACCTACAAAAACACTGGCCTGATGCCTCCAATTGAGATCCAGACCACAAATGAAGACCCAGCGACTTCGATTGGTCGTTCCACAAAAGTTTATACCGACTGCATTATTGACGGTGACATCCTCTTGTCTCTGCTCAATGCGGAGGGCGGTTTTGTAGAGCAGACCATTGAAGGCTATGCAATGGACTTCACAAGACCAGAAAAATACAAAACTCCGGACTATATGTAAGCGATAAAACTTGAAGCGAAAGGATTGATAAGCATGTCCGACTTCTCCAGATTTATGAAGAAGAACAA
This sequence comes from Oscillospiraceae bacterium, assembly GCA_017848075.1. Classification (GTDB taxonomy): domain Bacteria; phylum Bacillota; class Clostridia; order Oscillospirales; family Ruminococcaceae; genus Negativibacillus. Next base: position 10,175 of record JAGALG010000244.1, read on the forward strand.
AATCCAGCGTGAAAATATGCAGTATCCAGCAACAGCATCCATCGTTGATGATGAGGGAAAAGCACTGCTGTGGGAGCTGCGGCCGCTGACAACGGATGAGGTGGAGCGAATCCGCGATGCCTGTACTGTGGAGGTGCAGGTACCGGGAAAACCTCATGTCTTTCGGCCGAAAACAGATATGACAAAGTATCAGCTGAAAATGGTCTGTGCAGCGGTGGTTGTTCCGGATCTGAACAATAAAGAGCTGCAGGATTCTTATGGTGTTATGACTCCAGAAGAATTGCTGACGCAGCTGGTAGACAACCCCGGAGAATATGCGGACCTGCTGACCGTTACCCAGAAGCTGAATGGTTACAAGACTCTTCAGGAAGAGGTTGACGAGGCAAAAAACTCTTAAAGGCGGAGGATCCGGAAGCGACCTACGCCTATTATGCTCTGCATAAGCTGCAGATTCTCCCTTCCCAGTTCTTGGCCTTGGATCAGTCAGAGAAGGCTTTCATCATCGCCTGTATCGACCAACGAGTAGAGGCAGAGCGAAAAGAACGGGAAGAAATCGAAAGAAAAACCAGAAAGTAGGTGACCGAATATGTCTTCTATCGGCACAACGATCCGACTGAATGATATGATGTCGGCGCCGATCTACAACATTATCGATGCCATGGATATGATGTTGTCCGCATGGGATACCCTGGAAGCGGAAACAGCAAATGGCCTGGACTTCAACAACAGCGAGGCGATCCGTCAGCAGCTGGCGCAGGCGACCACTGCAATGGATCAGCTGGGAAAAGAACAGGAGCAGTTCAATGACAGCGCCCGGAAGGGCAGAGATGTTTTGGATGGCTTGTCCGGTCAGATCCTTGGCATGGTCAGCGCTTATTCTCTTCTGCAAGGCGCAGCGAAGTTAGTAGACTTATCAGATGGATACACACAGACCATCGCAAGGCTGAATATGATCAACGATGGTACGGCGGAAACAGCTGTTCTATACGATCAAATCGCCGCTGCAGCCAATCGCGCCAGAGCTCCTATTGCAGCGACTGCGGATACAGTCGCAAAGCTATCTCTTAATGCAGGGGATGCCTTCACAAGCAACACAGAAACCATTCTGTTCGCAGAAAATCTGAATAAGCTCTTTAAAATTGCCGGTACGGAGCAGACAGCAATCAGTAGCGCAACTCTACAGCTGACACAGGCTCTGGGCTCCGGTGTTCTGAGAGGCGAAGAATTCAATGCCGTCTTTGAAGCAGCACCAAATATCATGCAGACTGTAGCGGACTATATGGATGTTCCCATCGGACAGCTGCGATCGTTGGCGGCAGAGGGGCAGATCACAGCAGATATAGTAAAATCTGCTCTGTTGGGAGCGACTGGTGAGATCAATGATCAGTTTGAGACGATACCAATGACTTGGGCAGATGTGTGGACAGGTGTAACGAACCGCTTGTACTATGCCTCTCTTCCGTTGTTGGAGTTGATCAGTCTTCTGGCTCAAAATTGGGCTGTGATAGAGCCGATTGCCTTGGGTGGAGCGGCAACGATCGGAATTTATGCTGCGGCTCTGTTGATTTATAAAGGCGCAACGGCGGAGTCTGCTGTAGCAACCGCAATTCATACAGCCTTTACATCCAGTTGGACACTCGCAACATTTGCTGCAACAGTTCAACAGCAAGGCTTTAACGCTGCTTTACTGGCTTGTCCATTGACATGGGTTGTGGTGGGTCTTTTGGCTATTGTAACGGCGTGGGCTTATTTTACAGCAAAGGCGAATGAGGCGGGGGAAACGACCGTCAGTGTAGCAGGGACGATTTGTGGAGCGATTTCAACGGTATTAGCAGTCATAGGAAATGTTGTGGTAACGGCATGGAATCTGCTTGTAGATGCGTCGGTACTGATCTATAACCTTGGCGCGGATATTGCCAATTTCATTGGGAATTTATTTGTGGATCCAATCAATGCAATTTACCGTCTATTTTATGATTTGGTGGACACAGTGTTGGCAGCGTTGCAAGTGTTAGCATCTGCGCTGGATACCATTTTTGGCAGCAGCTTGGCAAACGGCATTCAGGGGTGGAGAGATACACTTAGCGGTGTTGTAGAAGATACATTTGGGACAAGCATTGAATTTGTGCCACAATTAGATGCAGACCAGTGGAAATTTGACAGATTTGGTTATGAAGACGCATGGAATAAAGGCTATGAACTTGGAGAAGGCTTAGGAAACAAGCTCAATGATCTTGGCGATACCTACAACTATGACAGCCTGTTGGAAAATGTAGGTGATATTGCAAACAGCACTGCCGGTATCAGTGACTCTCTGGAGATCAGCAGCGAGAACCTGAAGTACATGAAGGACATCGCAGAGAGGGAAACCATCAACCGATTTACGACCGCAGAGATCAGAGTGGAGATGGGCGGCGTTCACAATACGGTAAATCAGAACACGGACCTTGATGGAGTGATCGATTACTTCGTCACCGGCATCAAAGAAGCATCGGAGCGGGCAGCGGAAGGAGTGCATAGCTAATGTATCGAGTTTATATGAGTTCTGTGCTTCTGCCGATTGTGCCCAGTGAGATCAATCTGAAGGTGAAAAACGCCAACAAAACAATCACGCTGATCAATGAAGGAGAAATCAACTTCCTTCGTTCGCCGGGGCTGACGGAACTGGAGTTTGAAATCCTGCTTCCTGCAGTACAATATTCCTTCGCCCAATACGATGGCGGTTTCCGTTCCCCATCTTACTATACCAGCCATTTTGAAAGCCTGAAAACCTCAAAGGCACCCTTCCAGTTTATCGTTGTGCGCTCGCTGCCCAACGGAACACACCTTTTCAACACCAACATGACGGTCTCACTGGAGGATTATACCGTTAAAGAGAAGTCAAAAGAGGGCTTTGACTTGAAGGTGGCGATCAAGCTGAAACAATACCGCCACTTTTCCACCAAAACGGTTCATGTCATCAATGAGAAAACCAGTGTGAAAAAGCAGCGTCAGGCAAGCAGCTCTCCGGCACCGTCACAAGGTACTACATACACAGTAAAAGACGGCGACTGCCTTTGGAACATTGCCAAGGCGATCTATGGGGATGGCGCTCAATATGCCAAGATCTATGCAGCGAATCAGGATAAAGTGGTCAACCCGAATCTGATCTACACTGGTCAGGTGTTGACTATCCCTCCGGCATAAGGCGGTGAGGCGATGAATGTAGAACTTTTGATCCAGCATGGATCAGCGCTGTATCAGCCTGTAGTCGAGGAAGGGATCCAATGGACGACAGACCGCTGTGGTGTGCCGGGATCCTTGAAGTTCACCATTGTACAAGATGGGCGAATCGAATTCGAGGAGGGCGATGCGGTACGGCTGCAGGTAAATGGAGAGAAGGTATTTTTCGGCTTTATCTTCACGAAGCAGCGAAGCAAGAACGGTTTGATCAATGTGACAGCCTATGACCAGCTGCGGTACTTGAAGAACAAGGATACCTATGTTTATGAAAATAAGACAGCTTCTCAGTTTATTCAGATGATTGCAGAAGACTTCCGGCTGAACATTGGCTCACTGGAGGCCACATCCTATGTGATTCCATCCCGTGTGGAGGACAATGTGACGCTGTTCGATATGATTCAGAACGCCCTTGATTTGGAGCTGCAGCATAAGTCAGAGCTGTTCGTTCTGTATGACGACTTCGGCTCTCTGACGCTGAAGAATATCGCTTCTATGAAGCTGGATCTGCTGCTGAGCGAAGGTACCGGAGAGGATTTCGACTATACCTCCAGCATCGACCATGCCACCTACAATAAAATCAAGCTGGCCTACGACAACAGCGAAGCAGGCAGCCGGGATATTTATATTGCA
>JAGALG010000030.1 GCA_017848075.1 Oscillospiraceae bacterium
CCCAGGGCCGAACCCATCGTGCCCGCACCATGCTGGCCAGCTTCTCCCAGTCTGCGCTGGAAAGCCGAACACAGGAGCTTTCCCGCAATACCCAAAACTATTCCATCATTCTCAACACGATCCTGCGGAAGGCAGCAGAGCAGGGGGGAGTCCACCCGCTGTACATCGACCGCCTGTCCTCGGAATTTGCACACCGCATTGAGGAGACCTCCAACGCCTCCGATTTTGAGACCCTGTGGCAGGAAATGGCTCATAAATATTGCCTGCTGGTGAAAAAACATTCCAGTCAGAATCATTCCCAGCTGGTACAGCAGGTCATCTCCCGGGTGGATTACGATTTGGGTGCCGACCTCAGCCTGAAGGCCAACGCCGAAGCGCTGAATGTCAACGCCAGCTATCTGTCCTCCTTGTTCCGCAAGGAAATGGGTGTCACGCTGACGGACTATGTCAACCGCAAACGGGTGGAGCACGCCGTGTATCTGCTGAGCAATACCACCCTGTCCATCTCCTCGGTGGGACAGTACTGTGGAATTCAGGACGATAACTACTTCACGAAGATGTTCAAGAAGTACACCGGAAAAACGCCCAAGCAGTTCCGGCAGGAAAATGTCCGTTTCCCCAAAGCTTAAATACATATTGTGAAAAACAGCCTCAATCAAGCTGTCATATAAAACCAAAAATACTATACCAAACACTGAAAGGAAGATTTGCTATGAAACTGAACATTCGCAGCAACTACCGCTATGCCATCGCTTGCCCAACCAGCATGGGCGTGCGCATCACCCCTGTTAACAGAATGGCTGTACACAACAGCGATACATTCCTGATGCAGGCTACCAGCGCAGAGTCCAATGTACTGAATGTGGCTTCTTCTCTGGGCAATGAATGTCTGGTGCTGTCCAAATTCGTAAAAGGCAGCCCAATCGCTGCTTTCATCAAAGCACAGCTCCGCGCACGCAACATCAACTATGAAGGCGTGGATGTAGAGCAGGGCGGCCCATGGGGTTACCGTCACCAGTTCAACATCGCTGACTCCGGCTTCGGCATGAGAGCTCCTCGTGTTTGGAACGACCGCGCAGGCGAAGTTGGTACCACTCTGTCCATCGACGAATTTGATGTAGAGCGCATCTTCGGTCAGGAAGGCGTTGGTATCCTCCACATTTCCGGTCTGATCGCTGCAATGAGTAAAGAAACCACCCAGTTCTGTCTGGCAGTAGCAAAAGCTGCAAAAGAGCATGGCACTCTGGTAAGCTTCGACCTGAACCACCGCGCAACCTTCTGGAAAGGCCGCGAAGAGGAGCTGAGAGCAGCATTCCACGAGATCGCATCCGCTGCTGACATTCTGGTTGGTAACGAAGAAGACTTCCAGCTCTGCCTGGGCTTCAAAGGTCCGGAAGCAGGCGGTAAAGAACTGAGCTCCAAGATCGACAGCTTCAAAGCAATGATCACTCAGGTAAAAGAAAAATATCCAAACGCAAAAGTTTACGGTACTACTCTCCGTCAGGTTATCAGCGCAAACGAGCATCTGTGGGGCGCTCTGCTGCTGGCTGGCGATGAATGGTGCGTAGAAGAACCACGCCCAATCCAGGTTATGGACCGCATCGGCGGCGGCGACGGCTTCACCGGCGGTCTGCTCTACGGTCTGATCAAAGGTTGGGAACCAAAAGACTGTCTGGCATTCGGCTGGGCAAGCGGCGTTCTGGCTGCAAGCAGCCTGAAAGACTACGCAGAGCCAGCTGATGAAAAACAGATCTGGGATGTACACGCTGGCAACGCTCGTGTACAGAGATAAGGAGGAGATTGCAATGAAAAAGTCCGATATCGGTATGATCGGTATTGCCGTAATGGGTCAGTCTTTGGCACTGAATATGGAATCCAAAGGCTTCCAGGTTTCCGTTTACGATATGAACCCGGAAAAAACCGTTGCTGACTTTGTAAACGGTCGTGCAGCAGGCAAAAACATTCAGGGCACCTACTCTCTGGAAGAGTTCGTACAGAGCCTGGAAAAACCACGCAAGATCATGATGATGATCCGCGCTGGCAAACCGGTCGACGATTATATTGAAAAACTGATCCCAATTCTGGAAGAGGGCGACATCATCATCGACGGTGGTAACTCTCACTTCCCTGACACTGCACGCCGCTGCGAACTGGTAGAAAAACACGGCCTGCAGTATATCGGCTGCGGTGTTTCCGGTGGTGAAGAGGGCGCACTGAAAGGCCCATCCATGATGCCGGGCGGTTCTCCAGCAGCATGGCCACATGTAAAACCAATCTTCCAGGCAATCTGTGCAAAAGTAGAAGACGGCGCAGCTTGCTGCGATTGGGTTGGCGAAAACGGTGCAGGTCACTTTGTAAAAATGGTACATAACGGTATCGAATACGGCGACATGCAGCTGATCTGCGAAGCATACCAGCTGATGCGCGATGGTTTAGGTATGTCCAATGAAGAAATGCACCAGGTATTTGCTGAATGGAACAAAGGTGAACTGGACAGCTACCTGATCGAGATCACCAGAGACATTCTGGCATACAAAGAAGAAAACGGTGACTACACCGTAGATAAAATTCTGGACACCGCTGGTCAGAAGGGTACCGGTAAATGGACCGGCATCGCTGCACTGGACGAGGGCGTTCCGCTGACCCTGATCGGTGAAGCTGTATTCGCTCGCTGCCTGTCCGCAATGAAAGAAGAGCGTGTCAACGCTGCACAGGTCTTCCCAAAACAGATCCCTGCATTTGAAGGCGACAAAGCTGCTTTCATTGAATCCATCCGCAAAGCACTCTACGCTTCCAAGATCATCTCCTACGCACAGGGCTACACCCTGATGAGAACCGCTGCTAAGACCTACAACTGGAACCTGAACTACGGCGGCATCGCTCTCATGTGGAGAGGCGGCTGCATCATCCGCTCCGTCTTCCTGGGCAAGATCAAAGAAGCATACGACAAAAACCCAGCTCTGGAAAACCTGCTGCTGGACGATTACTTCGGTTCTGCCATCAAAGAGCTGGTTCCAGCATGGCGTGAAGTCGTTGCATACGCAGTGAAAGTCGGCATCCCAATGCCAGCCTTCTCCTCTGCACTGAGCTATTTCGATGGCTACACCACCGCAAACCTGCCAGCAAACCTGCTGCAGGCACAGCGTGACTTCTTCGGTGCACACACCTACGAAAGACTGGATCAGCCAAGAGGCCAGTTCTTCCATACCAACTGGACCGGTCACGGCGGCAACACCTCCGCAAGCACCTACAATGCATAAGATCGGCATCATTGCGTTGGACTTGGATGGTACGCTGCTGGATTCCGAAAAGAATGTAAGCTCCGTCAATCGGGCTGCCCTGGAAAGGGCAGCCTCTGCCGGAATTCAGATCGTACCCACGACAGGACGCTTCTTCGGCG
>JAGALG010000245.1 GCA_017848075.1 Oscillospiraceae bacterium
GCCCATCTGCCGGGATACCTGGCTGGCCTATAATCACTATGTGCCCCTGTCCGGTCTGCCGGACCATGACACATCCAAACCAAATCAGTAAGGAGAGAAGACTATGACATCTCTTGAAATCGCAAAAGCCATCGTGAAAGTTCTGGACGAGAAAAAAGGCCGTGATATTCAGCTGCTGGACATCCGTGGCTTGTCCACACTGGGCGATTACTTCGTTCTGGCTACCGGCGGCAGCAACACACAGGTCAAAGCGCTGGCTGACGAAGTGGACGAGCAGCTGCATAAAATGGCAGAGCTGAATCCGCAGCGCATCGAAGGTCTGCAGAATGCCGAGTGGGTTCTGATGGACTATGACGATGTAATGGTTCACATTTTCCAGGAGGAGCCAAGAAACTTCTACAATCTGGAGCGCCTGTGGAATGACGCACCAAGAGTGGACATCTCTGATCTCTTGATCAAAGAATAATTCCGTATTGACATCTTGCCGCCAAAGGCGGCTGAGGAGGAATAAACTTGAAGTACGATTTTAGCCAAATCGAGAAAAAGTGGCAGGGTATCTGGGACGAAAAGAATACCTTCGCCGCAACCAATGATTACAGCAAACCAAAATACTACGCACTGGTAGAGTTCCCATATCCATCCGGTCAGGGTCTCCATGTTGGTCACCCTCGTTCCTACACCGCACTGGATATCGTGGCAAGAAAACGCCGCCTGCAGGGTTACAATGTTCTGTACCCAATGGGCTGGGATGCTTTCGGTCTGCCAACCGAGAACTTTGCAATCAAAAACCATATCCACCCATCTATCGTAACCGAGCAGAATGTGGCCCGCTTCAAACAGCAGCTGAAATCTCTGGGTCTGTCCTTCGACTGGAACCGTGAGATCAACACCACCAGCCCGGAATACTACAAATGGACTCAGTGGATCTTCCTGCAGATGTTCAAACGAGGCCTGGCTTATAAAAAAGAAATGGCTGTAAACTGGTGCACCTCCTGTAAAGTTGTTCTGGCAAACGAAGAAGTTGTCAACGGCTGCTGCGAACGCTGCGGCGGTGAAGTTGTCCGCAAAGTTAAGAGCCAGTGGATGCTGAAGATCACCGAGTACGCTCAGAGACTGCTGGACGATCTGAACGAAGTAGACTACATCGAGCGCGTTAAAACTTCTCAGGCAAACTGGATCGGCCGTTCCACCGGCGCAGAAGTAAAATTCGGCACCACTGCCGGCGAAGAGCTGCTGATCTACACTACCCGTCCGGACACCATCTTCGGTGCTACTTATATGGTAATCTCTCCAGAGCATCCATATCTGAAAATCTGGGCCGACAAGATCCAGAACATGGACGAGGTATTGGCTTATCAGGAAGAAGCTGCGAAAAAATCTGACTTCGACCGTACGGAAATGGCAAAAGATAAGACCGGCGTAAAACTGCTGGGTGTAGAGGGTATCAACCCTGCTACCGGTGAAAATATTCCGATTTTCATTTCTGACTATGTTCTGATGACCTATGGTACTGGTGCAATCATGGCAGTTCCTGGCCACGATACCCGTGACTGGGAATTCGCAAAAAAATTCGGCCTTCCAATCATTGAAGTTGTCAAAGGCGGCAATGTGGAAGAAGAAGCCTTCACAGACTGCGCTACCGGCATTATGGTAAACTCCGGC
>JAGALG010000031.1 GCA_017848075.1 Oscillospiraceae bacterium
CACCAAAGACAGCTTGCCGCAGCCCAGCTGTCCGGCCTTCTCCGCATCGATCAAAGCCTGCAGATTGGTTCCGCCGCCGGAAACCAATACGGCAACTTTTACCATAATTCTACCTCTTTGTGGCCTTCTTCGATCTTACCAACAACATAAGCATCCACATCATTGGCTTTCAGGATCTCGATGGATTTTTCCACATCGTTGGCGTCAACGATCATCATCATACCTACGCCCATGTTAAAGGTGTTGTACATATCGCGTTCTGGAATGTTACCCTCTTTCTGGATCAGGTTGAAGATTGGGAGAACTTTTACATCCTCTTTTTTGATGACAGCTTTTTCATTGTCATTCAGCGCGCGTGGAATATTTTCATAGAAACCGCCGCCGGTGATATGGCTGATGGATTTTACATTGACTTCGTTCAGAACAGCCAGAACCGGTTTTACATACAGTTTGGTTGGGGTCAGCAGGGTCTCGCCCAGTGTTTTGCCGCCCAGTTCTTCGGTAAAGCGATCCAGTGGTTTGTTTTCAATGTCGAATACTTTACGAACCAGAGAGAAACCGTTGGAATGTACACCGGAAGATGGCAGTGCAATAATCACATCGCCTGCTTTTACATTATCGTTATTCAGGATGCGTTTTTTATCAACGATACCAACGCTGAAACCAGCCAGATCGTAATCGTCGATTGGCATCATACCTGGATGCTCTGCGGTTTCACCGCCGATGAGAGCTGCACCGGACTGTACACAGCCCTCTGCAACACCGCTGACGATGGTTGCAATTTTTTCAGGGATGTTCTTGCCGCAGGCAATGTAGTCCAGGAAGAACAGTGGTTTTGCACCACAGCAAATAATATCATTGACGCACATGGCAACAGCGTCAATACCGATGGTGTCATGCTTGTCCATCATAATGGCCAGCTTTACCTTGGTACCACAGCCGTCAGTACCGGAAACCAGTACAGGCTCCTCCATACCGCCCAGATTCAGGCCGAAGCAGCCGCCAAAGCCGCCAACATCATCCAGACAGCCCTCGTTGCGGGTACGGGCAATGTGCTTTTTCATCAGTTCTACTGCCTTATAACCAGCAGTTACATCGACGCCAGCTGCTTTGTAGCTTTCGCTGAAGGAGTTATTGCTCATTGTAATCGTTCCTTTCCATTTTGGGTTCTGCCTTTTCCGCAGTCCCCCGTTCTTGTTTCTATTCTACCTGTTTCTAAGCACAGGCTAAATGCAAAATATTAGCGTTTCTCGTTGATATGATAATTGAATTTATCGTACTTGGATTCTGTCTGGGTTGGAACACCTGCATGGTATACACCATCGAAGCAGGCAGTGCAGAAATCGCAGCCAGTGGTGCAGTTTGCGATTTTTTTCACGCCGTTCAGGCTGAGGTATCCCAGAGAATCTGCATTGATCTTTTGACGGATCTCCTCTTCGCTCATCTTGCAGGCGATCAGCTTATCTTTGCTGTCAATGTCTGTGCCGTAGTAACATGGATTGATGAATGGAGGAGAAGAAATACGAACATGCACTTCTGTTGCTCCGGCTTCACGCAGCATATTGATAATGTTAGCACTGGTAGTTCCTCGAACAATAGAGTCATCAACCAGAATCACGCGTTTGCCTGCTACGGTTGCTTTGAGTACATTCAGCTTGATGCGAACAGCATCCTCACGCTGTTTCTGTGTTGGCAGAATAAAGGTACGGCCGACATAACGGTTTTTGATAAAGCCGATACCGTAAGGGATACCGGACTGCTGAGAGAAGCCCAAAGCAGCATCCAGGCCGGAGTCCGGAACACCGACAACAACATCGGCCTGACATGGACTTTCCAAAGCCAGGAACGCACCGGCTCTGCGGCGTGCTTCGTGAACGCTGGCACCCTCGATGACAGAGTCCGGACGAGCGGTATACACATACTCAAAGACACAGATATGACCTTTGCTTCCGCAGTGAGTTTCGATAGAGCGCAGACCACTCTGATCGATCACAACGATTTCGCCCGGTTTCATATCACGAACAAAGGTTGCACCGATGCTGTCAAAGGCGCAGCTTTCGGAAGCGATCACATAGTCCTCTCCCAAGCGGCCAAGACACAAAGGACGGAAGCCTTCCGGGTCACGAGCTGCGATCAGTTTCTGTGGGGACATAATTACCATGGAGTAGCAGCCTTTCAGACGGAACATGGCCTTTTCCACTGCTTCTTCAATGGATTTGGAAGAAAGACGCTCCTGAATTACCACATGAGAAATAATTTCAGCATCTGTGGAGGAATGGAAGATCGCGCCTTTCAGCTCCAGTTCTTCCCTCAGCTCCTGAGCATTGACCAAAGAACCATTGTTGGCCAGTGCCATGGTACCTTTTACATGGCGAACAACCAATGGCTGAGCGTCGCTGCGGGAGCTGTTGGCATATTTGGAATACTCAACATGACCGATGGCCATATTGCCCAGACCCAACTTGGTAGCCAGAATCTCCGGATTAAAGGTTTCCGGTACCAGACCCATATCACGATAGGAACGGATCACGCCGTCATCGTTGACTGCAATACCACAGCTCTGCTGTCCACGGTGCTGCAGTGCATAGAGGGCCATGTAGGCTTCACTGGCAACATCAGAGTTCATCTGTTTGGTAAAAATACCAAATACGCCACATTCTTCATGAATATCCGGCATAAACAACACCTCATCTTTTCTATAAAACAATTTCTTTCAAACACTCTTCTGTGTCGCAAAAGCTACAGGGCGTTCAAAGCCTCCTGCAGTTTTGCATCTTTTTTCGCAACAGCTTCTTTCATCTGCTGTTTCATATCACAGAGCTTCTGTGCCAGCTCTGCATTGGACAGAGCCAGCATCTGTACAGCCAGAATTGCTGCGTTTTCCGCACCGTCAATGGCAACTGTTGCAACCGGAATACCACTTGGCATCTGTACG
>JAGALG010000246.1 GCA_017848075.1 Oscillospiraceae bacterium
CCTGCTCCCCGGCTTCTTCTGCCGCCAAAAGCAGACGGAAGTCCTCCCGCTTGGGGCAGTTTTCCACTAAAGTGTTTTTGACGCTTTGGCTGTCTGTGCAGAAATGCAGCAGAACACTGCGGTTTTGATCCAGCAGGATCAGGTGATCCGACTGCACCAGATCACTGCTGCTGATCTTTTGGTAAAGACGCTGCAAATCGATCATACTGGCATAGGAAATATCCCCGCGGCCCTGACAGATGATGGCCAGGTACACCGATCCGTCGGCACCCAGGCAGATGCGCCGGGAGGAATCCACATCCTCATTGAGGAAGTCAAAGGCGCTGTATCCATGGTCGTCGGCAGGGAAGCGTCCCTTTTCCAGGACGGTGACGGAAGAAATCAGTTCATTCTGATTTAAATGATTCTCAATCAGCAGATTCAGCAGCTGGCCGCTGCCGCCCTGTTGAAACCACTGTTCCTCCGCAAGACGGAAGCTGTCCAAACCGGTGATATATTCCAGACTGTTGGCGCTTTGCTCCAGCAAGGACTGAATGTTGCGGTCCACAGACTGAGCCAGCTGCAGCTGCTTGCTGTCCTGAATCTGGATGAAGCGATCCACATAGTCGCTGTAGCTTTTCAGAATAAAGGCGACCCCAAAGACAATGAGAAAGACAATGGCTGCAATGCTGCCGTAAAACTGTTTGGGTCTTCTGTCCGGCATGGTCGATTCCTCCTTGCAAATTTTGGTCGAGCTGTGTATACTTGTGATTATACTGAAATTTGTTTTCATTGTAAAGGAGGGCTTTTCTGTGCCGGATACCATTCTGATCGTGGATGATGATGTTTCTGTTACCACGATGCTGAAAAAAGCAGTACAAAGCAGCGGTTTGGAAGCGGAAGTCAGCAACAGCGGCGAAACTGCACTGGAGCTGCTGCAGAACAAGCGCTATGATCTGATCCTGATGGATATCAATATGCCGGGGATCGACGGCTTTCAGGCGGTAGAACGGATCCGCAGCCAGGGGATCCAGACGCCGATCATCATTATCAGCGGCAGGCAGGAGGAGATCGATACTCTGTATGGCCTGAACATTGGTGCCGATGATTACATCACCAAGCCCTTTAGTCCCATTACCCTTACGGCGAAGATCAAGGCCTTGATCCGCCGCAGCCGCAATGACCTGCCCGGCTCCAGCCAGCAGATCAGCTCCGGGCCTTTTACTTATAACACCAGCACCTTGCGCTTTTACAAAAATGGGGAGGAGATCCCTCTTTCCGCTAAGGAAAATATGCTGATCAAGCTGTTTTTGGACAATGTAAATCACATTTTCTCCAAAGATATGCTGTATGAAATGGTGTGGGGCGACCGGATCGTGGACGAAAACGCAGTGATGGTTTACATCAACCGTCTGCGTCAGAAAATCGAAGATGACCCTTCCAATCCCCAGTATATTCGTACCGTTCGGGGGCTGGGCTATCGCTTTGTTGTATAAGAAAAGGAAAGACCGTCGAAGCAGAGGCTTCGGCGGTCTTTTTATCCGAAAAAACAGAAGAAAAAGCCCCACTGCGAGACAGACAATACACGGTGGGGCTTTTATCGGAAAATAGGACAAAAATCGTTAACAGAGGGGTTCTTCATCGGCGTCGAACAGCTGATGATTGATTTCGAACAGGTTGCTGCCATGGAGCAGACCATACAGAATAATGGCATCCCGACGGATCTTCGGATGTAATCTGGCATAGCCACAGTGTGTTAAAAGCTCCTGTGCCTCATCCAGTGTTGCACTTAAACCAAAACACAGACAAATCAGGCGATCACGGGAGGGCTTTCTAAGACCGGAAAAGATGCGGTGCAGATAAATTTCACTGATCCCGGATTGTTTGGCCAGTTGTGCCTTGGACATATTCTTTTTCAGAAAGATCTGATTGATCAATTGAGCAACACTATCCTGATAAAAATGCTCTTCATTGTTGTTTAAAAAATCGTTGATGTCGACAGAATCCATGAGCTCCTGCCGCAGAATATCAGTACTCTTGTCTTTCAAAACACTCACCACCTTTACAAAAAAGAATCATTTTTCTATAATAAGATATAGATTGGTTTACCTGTCTTTCCATAATTTCGGAAAGATAGATAAATATATTCTATATCTTTTTTTGACAGAAAACAATGTCCTGCTTGGATAGGGTGTGCGAAATGAATTTATACAGCAGCCTGATGAAGGCAATCAAAGAAGAATACAAAGAAGTGAGCTGCCTGAAGCAAAGTGACCGAGGCTCCGTTTCTGTTTTATATCACAAAGCCAGCGGAAATCGGGTGATTTTCCGCCATTATCACGGGGATCCCGAGGCTTACCGCCGTCTGCTTCACATTGCCCATCCCAATCTTCCACAGATTTGGGAGGTGGCCGCCAAAGATGGCTGGGTGGCGGTTCTGGAGGAGTTTGTGCAGGGGGATACCCTGCATTTTCTGCTGATGGAGCAGCGTATGTCCGGCCGTGAGGCCAAGAAGATTTTGCGGCAGCTGTGCAGTGCGCTCCATGTGCTCCATGCCAACGGCGTGGTACACCGGGATATCAAGCCCAAGAATGTGATTCTGCGCGGGGACGAGGCGGTGCTGATCGACTTCGATGCCTCCCGTATTTTCAAGGAAGAACAGAGTGACGATACGGAAGTTCTAGGTACCGTTGGCTATGCGGCTCCGGAGCAGTATGGCATCTCTCAGTCGGACAAGCGCTCCGATATCTATTCGCTGGGTGTGCTTTTAAATATTATGCTGACGGGTAAGCATCCCTCGGTGGAGCTGGCCCGGGGACGCTTGGGTCAGATCGTGAAGCGTTGTACGATGATCAATCCGCAGATGCGCTACAAATCGGTACTGGATCTGCTGGAAACGCTGTAAGGAGGGGAGAAGATGGAGAACAAAAACTGTCCATACTGCGGCAGAGAACTGCCGGAAATGGCCTCCTTCTGCCCCCACTGCTTCTGCGTTCTGGTGGAGAAGCGACAGCTGATCCCAGTGAAAAAGCAGTCTCGGCGAGGCTGGGGGCTGCCGATTTTAAGCGCAGCGCTGCTCTTATCCTTGGCGCTGCTGCTGCCGACGGCATATCGGCTGTGGAAGCTGGAACAGGAGGCGCAGCAGACACTGTCCTTGGAAGAAACAGAAGATATAGAAGAAAATGAGCTTAGGGAAGAGATCCAGCTGGAGCAGCCCTTGAAGGAAAGCAGTCCGCCTCAGACGCCTCCTCGGGTGCAGGAGGAGACAGAGCTTCCCCAGCAGCTGATCGAGGAGCAGGTGATTCCTCAATATCAAATGGAAATGGAAGAAGAGCTGCGGAATTTGATCGTATCCTATGACACGATTTATGACGATGTGCTGTATCCGGTGATCCTTGTACCCAAGGATGAGGATATGCTGGAAGCGGCCGAGAAACAGGCTGGCGGGATCTGGCAGGAAAACATCTCAAAGGCCTCCGGTAGAATCATCAACAATCTTCTGGATCAGATCGTCACGGTTTATCAGGTGAGTAAGGAAATGCAAGGAGATGAGTATATGATCCTTTCGGTGGATTGCGAGCTGCCAAAAGGAATGTACATGAGCTGCTTTGACCCACCGGATGGCGATATTTTCATGCTCAAAGGTTATGAAAGTGTGGAGGGACGGGCACAGTACAACTTCAAGATCCCGATGCGCAAACTGGAACAGACCGAGACGATCACCATGAAATTCTATTTAGATGACAGCAATGATTTTTTGATCGTGTTTGATACCATTGATCTGTTGGGCTGATTTGCGCTGAAGACAGAGAGAGGAGGCAGGCTATGAGGTGTCCCAACTGTAAAGTACGGCAGTCCCGCCGTGCGGAATACTGTACGGCCTGCGGTGCCAAGCTGGAAAAGCATCCCAATGTGGCGGTGTGGCTTCTGCTTTTGCTGTTGATCGGCGGAGCTTGGCTTTTCTATGAACAGCGGGAAGCTTTGCTGTTTTGGAAGGAGCTGTCCTTGCCACAGGAAGCGGAAAGCAGCACAGCGGAAAGCAGCACAGAAGAAAACAGCCCGGAAGCAAAAACAGAGGCGGAGCCAGTGGATTACAGCCGACAGCTGCCGGCAGATCGGGAAGTGAAGTACACAAGCCGCAGCGAGTGCAAAGAGGGTGAAATCGTCCTTGTCGGTGAATTTAGGGCAGAAGCTCTGGAAAATGGTGAGATCCGTTTCCATCTGGACTTTAGAGCAGTGGGAGAGTTCACTCTTTCCGTGTTTGACCATGGAGATGGAGCCTTTTATCAGGAAAACTTTTCTGAGGCTGATGTGCAAAAGGGCGAGATCTATTTTGACATGAATAAGGAGGAACTGGTTCGTTCCGCAACGATCAATCTGCGCTTTAAAGGTAATGATTCCGACTATTACCTTGGTTTTGACACGATTTCCTTCGTGGAGATGGCTGCACAGGCGGAGCAGTACCGGGTTCCTCAGGAGCTGCCGGCGGATCGTGCGGTAAGCTACAGCGGAAAAAGCGAGTATGTTCCAGTACATGCCGTGACGGCAAGAGCGTTGGAAAACGGAAAAATCCGCTTTATCATAGACTTTGATGCACCGCCCAAAACGGACGCTTCGGTGTTCGGTGTTGGTTTTGAAGACGATTTCTATGCAAAAGACTTCCCTGTTTCGGATGTTCGTGCAGGACAGATTTATTTTGATATGAGCCGGGAAGAACTGGAGAATTTCCTTGTCATGGAAGTCCGTTTTTACAGCTCCGATCTCAACTACTATCTGAGCTTTGCAACGAAGAACTTTATAGACATGGCCGAACAAGCGGAGCGCTACGAAGGCAGGGAGCTGTATTTCAACTTTCAGAGCAATAAGATGGATCGGCCGAAAATCGTAGTGCGCAGCCTGAGGGTACGGGATCAGGGCGATGGCAGCTGGAAGTTCCGGCTGAAGTACGACTCGGAAGCGGAGCATATCCTGCGGATACAGGGAGCCGATCGAAGTACTTATCATCCCTCACAAACACAGGACGGGGAAGTGGAGTTTGTCATCAGAGAGAAATCTCTGCGGACAGAGGAGAACATCACCATTCTTTTTGATTTAGGCGAACAATATTACTACATGACCTTCCGCAGTGCTGATGTACTGGGACAATAAAAAAGACCGCTGAACCTATTCAGCGGTCTTTTCTGCTGTTTTATGCTCGCTGCATCAGCTTATGATGGCAGCGGATCCAAAGGATGCCAAGGATGATGCTGGTGACAGTCCAGCTGAGTGGGAAGCACATGTAGATCACTTCCAGTGTGCGGTGAGCTGGGAATACGGTCCACAGCCAGGTCAGACGAACACCGCAGATTCCCAGAATCATCAGAATGGTCGGCATGGTGGAATAACCCATGCCGCGCATGGAGCAGACAAACACATCCAGGACGCCGTTGAGCACCAATGGCAGGGCTACCCAGAACAGACGAACCATACCGGCTTCAATAACGGCCGCA
>JAGALG010000247.1 GCA_017848075.1 Oscillospiraceae bacterium
CACCCTGTGTGAGACTTTCCTGAAAGAAGTGTTCAAGAAAGGTTCCATCGACTCTCTGGATCACGAAACCCTGTTTACCATCCAGAAATTCTTTGAAAATAACCTGAATGTGTCCGAAACTTCCAGAAAGCTCTTCGTACATAGAAATACGCTGGTGTACCGTCTTGAGAAGATCAAGAAACTGACCGGCTTGGATCTGCGCGAGTTTGACCACGCTATCGTCTTCAAGATCGCGCTGATGGTCAAGAAATACCTGACCGCCAACCCAATCAAATATTAACAGAATATGAACAGAGGGCAACACGATGCATCATTGCGTCGTGTTGCCTGTTTGAATGTAAAGCGATAATTGCTAAAATTTGCTATAAAGGAGAGGTTCTGTTGATCGAATTTTCCAATGTGACCAAAGTGTACAAGAACGGAACCGAAGCATTGAAGGATGTCAACCTGAAGATCGACAAAGGCGAGTTTGTCTTTGTAGTCGGCCCATCCGGCGCCGGCAAGAGCACCTTCATCAAGCTGCTGCTGCGGGAAGAAACGCCCAGCAAGGGCCATATCGAGGTCAACGGCTACGATCTGAACAAGATCAAACGCCGCCACATCCCACAGTTCCGCCGCTCCCTGGGCGTTGTGTTCCAGGATTTCCGACTGATCCCGAAAATGACGGTTTATGATAATGTAGCATTTGCTCTGCGCGTGACCAATGTGACCAATCGTTCCATTCGTCAGCGTGTACCATACATCCTGAATCTGGTGGGCCTGGCTCATAAGGCCCGCAGCTATCCGGAGCAGCTGTCCGGTGGTGAGCAGCAGCGTGTGGCGCTGGCCCGCGCTCTGGTCAACAACCCGTCCCTGCTGATCGCTGACGAGCCTACCGGCAATGTGGACCCGGAGATGTCTCTGGAAATCGTGGAGCTGCTCAACGAGATCAATAAATACGGTACGACCATCGTCATGGTGACCCATGCACACGATCTGGTTCATAAATTTGACCGCCGTGTGATCACCATCAACCACGGCAACATTGTTGCCGACGGCAATGGGGCAGAATGGGGGGTATTCCATGAGAGGTAGCAGCTTTGGTTACCTGCTGAAAAGCGGTTTCAAGAATTTGTGGCACAACCGTCTGATGTCGGCAGCGTCCATCGGTGTTCTGGTGGCCTGCATGATGCTGATCGGCGGTGCCGTTCTGTTGGGACTGAATGTCCGCAGCATTGTCGGCGTAGCCGGTGAAGAAAACGAAGTGGTGGTCTTCCTGGAGGAGGGCCTTACACAGGACGAGATCGACGAAGTCGGCATCCAGATCCAAAAGCTAGGTAATATCAAGGAAGTGGACTATGTGTCCAAAGAGGAAGCCCTGAAAACCGAACAGGAAAAGGATAAATGGGGCGGCCTTCTGGACGGCCTCAGCGAGGAGGATAACCCGCTGCCGGCCAGCTACCGCATCCATCTGGTGGATATTACGGAAAACAAGCTGATCCGCACCTGTGAAAAGCTGGCGCAGATCGATGGCATCGAGGAGTACAACGCTCCGTATCAAGAAGCGACCATTCTGACCGATATCCAGAACGCAGTCACCTTTGTGGGTGCCATCGTTGTGGTGATTCTGGTGGTGGTTTCCGTTATGATCATTTCCAATACCATTAAAATCACCGTCTTCTCCCGCAGCAAGGAGATCTATATTATGAAACTGGTGGGCGCCACCGACACCTTCATCCGCATGCCATTTATGATCGAGGGTATTCTGATCGGTCTGATCGCGGCTCTTTTGGCCTTTGGTATTCTGTGGGGCGGCTACAGCTACGGTATGTCTGCGCTGGATCTCAGCGGTACCGGCTGGCTGTCCATTTCCATGGATTCTCTGGTGGCCTTTGAAGATGTGGCAGCCTTCCTCTTCGGCGTGTTTGCCGCACTGGGCGCAGGCCTGGGCTGGATCGGCAGCATCGTCTTTGTGAGAAAGCATCTTCGCGTTTAGGCGCAGATGGATATAGTAAGAAGTTTTATCGAAAGGAAGAACCTCATGGGAAAAGAGAATGTAAAACGCCTGTTGGCCTTCCTGCTCTGTGGGCTGCTGCTGAGCGGCAGTACCCCGATCCTTCCGGTTTATGCCGATGACACGACAACGGAGGCTGCGGCAGAAACAACAGCTGCCAGCTCCGACGAGGAGAATCGTCAGAAGCTGAAGGAGCTGCAGGAGCAGAGCGAACAGCTGGCAGAGGAGCGCAAGCAGATCCAGTCTCAGATCAGCAGCGCCAAAAGCCAGAGACAACAGCAGCAGGCTATCGCGGATACGCTGGACAGCCGCATCAACAACACCATCTCCCAGATCACCGTACTGGACCAGAAGGTTATCGTCTTGAAGGACGAGATCGCCATCACCGAGGACCATATCGCTACTTTGCAGGCCAACATCGAAACAAACTACGAGCTGTTCCTGCAGCGAGTTCGCGCGTCCTACATGTACGGCGATATCAAGCCCATGTCCGTTGTACTGGGCGCCGATGACTATTACGATTCGCTGGTTGCGGCTAAGACCATCGAGAGCGTGGCCGACCATGACAACAAGCTGATCGAACAGCTGAACAGCGACAAAGCTGAAGTGGAAGAAGCGCTGGAACAGCTGGAAGTGGACAAAAAAGACCTGGAAGACTCCATCGAAACCCTGGAGGAGGAGAAGGCCGCTCTGGAGAGTGAGCTGGAAGCCACCAATGTGGAGATCGAGAACTTCTCCAAAATGGAGAAGGAGTTCCAGGCGAACCTGGCAGCCAACCAGAAAATGAGCCAGGAGCTGCAGGAAGAAATGAACGCCGTTTTCGCCCTGATCAACAGTGTGGGCGAGTATGTCGGCGGCGAGATGATGTGGCCGGTACCGGGCTTCAATACCATTTCCTCCTACTATGGCTGGCGCTGGAACAAGACCGACTACCACACCGGTATTGATATCACCGGTTCCGGTGTCAACAAGGCGACCATTGTCGCTGCCAACTCCGGCACCGTTGCCAAAGTCAACACCTCCTATGTGCCGGGCAAGGGCTACGGCATCTATGTGATCATCGACCACGGAGGCGGCTGTGTGTCTCTCTATGGTCACTGCTCCTCCGTTCTGGTCAGCGAAGGCCAGAAGGTAGTGAAGGGCACTCCAATCGCCAAAGTCGGTTCCACCGGCTGGTCCACCGGCCCGCACCTCCATTTCGAGGTTCGTGAAAGTGGTCAGCATGTGAACCCGCTGGGCTACTTACAGGGCTAAAACAAAAGCACCTTCCGTAAGGAGGGTGCTTTTTTCTGTCCAATATGAAACATTTCAATCAACAAGGCAGGAAGCATAGCAATTTTCCATGTCCATTTCCTCTGATTTGTGCTATACTATAGGAAAAGGAGGGGATTTCATGTATAAAGACGAAACCACCTATTATCCCACCAGCGAGAGACATACCCAACTGATTCCCGTAACGGTGGGCTGTGCCCATAAAAAATGTGCCTTCTGCGCCATGTATGAGGACTGCTCCTACAGCGAGGTGTCCATCAACGACATCGATTACGAGCTGCAGTACGGCAACGAATATACGGAAAAGGTCTTTCTGACCGGTGCAGACCCCATGCACATCGGCTTTGCCAAGCTGGAGAAGATCCTGCAGCTGATCCGCCGCCGATTGCCTCGCTGCGCCTGTGTAGCGGCTTATGCCAGCGTACGCAGTATCCTGAAATACAGCGTGGAGGAACTGAAACAGCTGCACGAGCTGGGACTGCGGCTGCTGTACATCGGCTTTGAAAGCGGCAGCGATGAGGCGCTGGCTCTCATGAAAAAGGGCAACACCTCCGCTCAGGCGCTGGAAGCGGCTCTGAAGCTGAACGAAGCCCGTATCCCATTCAACACCATCGTCATGTACGGCTTTGCCGGTGCAGGCAAGGGCGTGGAAAACGCTCACAAAACCGCCGCATTGGTGAACCAGTTCAAGAGCAATAAAATCGTCACCATGAACCTGACGCTCTATCCTTCTACACCATTGGCCTCCATGGTGGAGCGGGGTGAGTTCACCGAAGCCAGCAACGCAGAGAAAAAAGAAGAGCTGCGTGTGCTGCTGCAGGAGCTGGACCCACCGGGCGGCAGCCTCTTTGATACCACCCATTCCACCAACTATATCCACCTGTTGGGCCGCCTGCCGGAGGAGCGGGACAGTCTGCTGGAACAGCTGGAACAGGAAATGTAAGAGCAAACAAAGCCACCCCTTTGGGGCTGTAATCTACTTTAATGGACATTTTTAAAACTATACGAAAAGGCGCATTCTTATGCGCCTTTTCTGCTTTTTATAGTGTCAGAAATAAAGTCTATTTTTTCAAAAATAACCACTTTTCATGCCAAAGTAGCTCTAACATCGGTAGAGAGTTATAAGATATGACATTATAATAATTAAATGATAGTATCCACAGAAATTTATAGTATCATTTTTGGCTTATTCATGCGGTTTTTAATCAATCTCAAATTATATGATATTCTTTTTGATACTTATATAATATTTTTATCGATACATAATGTTGAGATAATATATCAAATGTGCTACAATAGACTTAATAATCAACCAATTATGACTAATTGGGGAGGAACATTATGAAAGCACGAATTTTGAAAAACAGTAGTGAGATCCATATGCTCTTATGCAATGGTAAAATCAAAAAAGTTACAGACAATGAAGTCCGTAGCTTTTTTAGTACATATAAAAACCCCGAACACTACGAAGGTCCCGACACATGGGATTATGAGTTATCTATGGAGGACTATGCTGGTGAAACGATAGCTGTTGTAGATGACGATGAACACTTAATCATATATGATGCTGATTATTTTGCTACGATCTTAGAAATGCCAATGACTTATTTGTCAGTGGCAGATTTTGCAAAGAAGCATGGAAGACAGCCGGCTCTCGTTCGTAGATTATGCATGAA
This sequence comes from Oscillospiraceae bacterium, assembly GCA_017848075.1. GTDB lineage: Bacteria > Bacillota > Clostridia > Oscillospirales > Ruminococcaceae > Negativibacillus. Next base: position 4,942 of record JAGALG010000247.1, read on the forward strand.
TGGTCGCATCAAAGGCGCGACCTCTGTGGGTTCTACCTGGCTTATCCCTGAAAATGCTCCATATCCTGCTGATGCCCGAGTAGGAAAAAGAGTGTAATTTTATTTGTTTTAACCGTTTTGTCCTGGCTTCGCCAGTGAGAAAGATAGTGCATGAAAAATGCAGAACAGAAAAAAGCCGCCAAACAGTTTATCTCAGACTGGACAAACCGCGGCGACGAAAAACAGGAAACACAATCCTTCTGGATCGCACTGCTCCAACAGATCTTCGGTGTAGAAGACGCTACCAAAATGATCTCCTTTGAAGTACCTGTTAAACTGAGCCATACCAGTTTCATCGATGCATATATCCCATCTACCCATGTTCTCATCGAACAGAAAAGCATGGACATTAACCTCAAAAAAGGTTATAAGCAGTCTGATGGATCTATGCTGACTCCATACCAACAGGCTCGCCGCTATGCCGGTTATCTGCCGCACGATCAGAACCCTCGCTGGATCGTAGTCTGCAACTTCCAAGAGTTCCATATCCATGATATGAACCGTCCAAATGATGATCCGGAGATCATCAAACTGGCTGACCTTGAAAAAGAATATCACCGTCTTCAGTTCCTTGTTGATACAGGCAAGGAACATATCAAACAGGAAATGGAGATTTCCTTGCAGGCTGGCGAAATCGTCGGTCGTATTTATGATGCTCTTCTCAAAGAGTACAAAGACCCTGATTCTCTGGAAACACTCCGTAGCCTGAATATGCTCTGTGTTCGTCTGGTATTTTGCCTCTATGCAGAAGATGCAGGAATCTTTGGCCGCAAAGGAATGTTCCACGACTACCTCAAGAGCTTCGCACTGAAAGATGTTCGTAAGGCTCTGATTGACCTCTTCAGGGTACTGGACACTAGACCGGAAGACCGTGACCCTTACATGGAAGATGAGCTTGCTGCTTTCCCTTATGTAAATGGCGGCCTGTTCGCTGACGAAAATATTGAGATCCCACGTCTCAATGCGCAAATTATTGATTTGATCCTGGACAAAGCCAG
>JAGALG010000248.1 GCA_017848075.1 Oscillospiraceae bacterium
CCAGTACCTTTTCTACATAACCGCCATTGTCGCCGTCACCAATCCAGCGCCATCCGGCACCGTCTGCTGTAAACTCCGCTTCATGACCATGGAGAGCGATCAGCTCATCTTCCGGGCTGTAATAGAAGCCATAGTAAGAGGTCTCCGATCCGAAGATGGACGCTCCCGCATGGAATTCCACACAAACCTTATCCTCCTGCCATACATCAATCTCATAAGTAGAGGAATACTTGTCCAGCAAAGCAGCGCCATCTGCGCTTTCCTGTCCCAGCAGATGCTGCGCCAAAATGGTCAGCTCCTCCTGATTGTTGACCAGATCTCCGGTCAGCAGACCCTTGGTATCACTGGTCAACCAGTATAAAGCAAAGGTAATGGCAGCGGCAACGCCAATCAGCACCAGCCACTTTTTATCCTTCATCTACATTTCCCCCTTCTTGGGCACATACCACCAGCTGTGGAATCCCTGATTATAGATCATACCGCCCTTTGGTACTTGAGTGGCAGCATTCCATACATTGTAATAGTCCCCTGCTCCGCAGCCGATGGACAGAGCACCCAAAGTGCCCAACAGTGTCCACTGAGGATTCAGCAGGAAAAGAGCAAAAGGAATAAAGCCAAAAAGCAAATTGGGCAGCAGACTCATAAAAATAAAGCGGCCCTTGCTCATATGCTCCGGTCCGGTAACGAAAAGCATTCCCTGCTTCCAGTTGGTATAGAGGTAAACCTCCTCCTTGAAGCAGATGCCATGGAGCAGTTCATGGGGAAAGAAGCTGAGCAGAAGAAGAACATAACCCCAGAAATTGAAAGGATTTCGTCCTGTCGAGGCTCCTCTCCAAATCAGCAGTGCGACACAGAGCACCATGATGACCACAGCCAAAATATTGATAATGACTGCAAACTTTTTCATATCCTCTGCTTCTTTGAACACAACAGCTCCCTCTACCGGTTCTGAACTGGGCAGAGAGGTTTCGTCGCCATTGTATTTGCCCTTGTAAATCAGTTTCATTTCTGTCCCTCCAGACTTTGCAAATACTCTTTCTGTTCTTTTACACTTTGAATACGGATCATTTTATCCCCATAGAGCTGGACTCTGTGCTCAAAAGCAGCCAAATGACGGGGACTGCGTCCATCCTTTAAGACCCAACGGACAAATTCCCAGTCCACTTTTTCCGGACAACCTTCTGCCAAATCGGGACGGCTATGACCGCGGTACCGCTTCCAGCGCTTCAGGATCCTCCATAGGCAAACCCAGCGGTTCAGCTCCAATGAGATGATCTGATCCGCTTCCTCCAAGCGCCTCTGCAGAGACAGCTTGGAATAGTTTCCATCGATGACCCAGCTTTCGTGACTGTCGAGAAAAGCTTCCACCTCTGCATGTTCCAGCGCTGTTTCCTTCTCCACCCAGCCTGCCTGAAAATGCACACTGTCCAAATGGAGAAGCGACAACCCATGCAGCTGGCTCAGTTTTCGTGCCAGTGTGGACTTACCGCAGCCGCTGTAGCCCATAATGACGATCTTCATACTCTTCTTTATGTATGGGAGATTTCCTCCCAAAGAACCTTCGCCGAGCTGGTTCCAATTCGGTCGCAGCCAGCCGCAAGGAAGGCTTCCATCTGTTCTTTGCTGCGGATGCCGCCGGCCGCTTTGATCTTCAGCCGATCGCCCATCAGCTCTTTAAAGAGCTTGATATCCTCCAGCTCTGCTCCGGCGCTGCCAAATCCGGTGGAAGTTTTGATATAATCTGCCCCACCCCTTGCTACACAGTAGCAGAGGGCGATTTTTTCTTCCTTCGTCATTTCGCAGGTCTCAACAATGACCTTCAGCACCCGATCCGGCACCAGCTGTCGAATCGCGCCGATCTCAGCCACTACTTCGCCCAGATTGCCGCTTTTCACATCACAGCGGTTGATGACCAAATCAATCTCATCGGCGCCGTTCTGACGGGCGTCCCATGTTTCGGCAGATTTGACTGCCTGTATCTGGTAGCCCAAAGGGAAACCAACCACAGTACAAACCTTCAGCTGTGGGAACTGTTCCTTCACCTTCAGCACAAAACAAGGTGGAATACAGACCGTAGCACAGCCGTGATCCAGTGCTTCCTGACACAACTGCTGAATCTCCTGCCAGGTTGCAGTCGGCTTCAACAAGGTGTGGTCGATGTGTTGCAAAATCTCTTTGTTTTCCATGTTACTCTCCTTCTTTTGCCTTGAATGGCTATTCGCAGTCCCG
>JAGALG010000249.1 GCA_017848075.1 Oscillospiraceae bacterium
AAAATAGAAAGAAAAATAAGAGGAATTAATATTAAATTTGCACCATTACCAAAACCGAAACCATATGAAAAATTGTAGTCATCTTTCCATGACTGATAACTTGCTCTATAACTATTGATACAGTAAATTAAGAACATGATTACAGGCAATGTCATACAAGCAAATTTAACATCTTTGAACTCGGCTTTTGCAATTATTTTCTCATTCATAAATTATATCCTCCCTTTAACATGAGTTGGAAACAGCGTCCAGAATAGAGTCTATTCTGTTTATCATTATGCTACTATATGTTACATTTGTCAAGGAAAATGGGATATGTGGTTGGCCACCCACTCACTTTAATACCTTTATCTGATCAAATTCTGTTTCCATAGCCGAAAAAGGAATCTCGAAAGCAACACTGGTAAAGCGCTCCGGCATGAGTGAGATCTATTTGCATCAGATCTTTGCAGGACGCCGCAATCCGTCTCGGAACCGCCTGTTGTGCCTTTGTTATGGGCTTGAGACTTCGCTGGAGGAGACACAGGAACTGCTGAAACAATGTGGTCTGGCTCAGCTGTATCCAAAGATCCGCTGTGATACGATTATTGTATATGGCTTGCTCCATGAAATCAGTTTGTTCGAGATCAATGATCAGCTGTTCAATCAAAATGAAGAAACATTGTGCTGATTGATCGGCGTGAGCCTTGACGGCACCCCACGACTTTGGTCGAAGGGGTGCTTTTTTGCTGGAAAAGACATGAAATTTTTGAATCGGTTTTTAAAAAACTTGTATTAAGATAAATAAAATGCTATAATTTTATCATAATGCAAGATGCGCAGGTCTTGCTAACGAAAACAACACAGAGAGGACTTTATTATGATTCACATTATTTCTGATACTTCTACCTTGTATTCCAGCATGCAGGCAAAAGAGGCCGGTTTCGATGTTGCACCGCTGTCTGTAACCATTGCGGGAAAAACCTACCGGGAATTTGACGAGATCGATTCCAAAAGCTTCGTTGACCTGATCAAGCTGGGCAATATGCCACGCAGCAGCCAGCCGGCCCTTGGTGAAGTTATGGCATTGTTTGAGCAGTATCCGGAAGATGAGATCATCAATATTTCCATGGCACAGGGCTTGTCCGGTACCTATGAATCTGCTGTTTCCGCAGCAGAGAGCTGTGAATATAAAGATAAAATCACCGTAGTCAACACCCGTTCTCTTTGCGGCCCACACCGTTATATGGTGGAACAGGCGGTAAAGCTGGTGAAGGAAGGTAAGACAAAAGCAGAAATTTTGTCCTGGCTGGAAAAACGCATGGAAACAGCCAAAAGCTATCTGATGCCAAACGATTTTGAATATCTGCGCCGTGGTGGTCGTCTGTCTCCGCTGGTTTCCTATGTGGGAAAAACCATTAAGCTGGCTCCGGTTATGACCCAGACGGATGACGGTTGCAAGTTGTCCATGGCCGGAATCAAGCGCAGCTTCAAGCAGGCCATCCAGTTTGTCGGCGATGCGCTGGAGCGCAAGGGCGTTGGTAAGGGCTGGAAGGTTTATATCACCCATGCAGACGCAGAGCATCTTGCTCAGCAGGCTTTGGAGATCCTGAAAGAGAAAATGCCGCATGCAGCCTATGAGATCCATCCGCTGAGCCCTGCCTTCATCACACAGGGCGGCCCGGGCTGTGTAGCTGTACAGGTAGTAGAAGAATAAGAAAAGCAAAAGGCACTGCAGAGCGGCAGTGCCTTTGTTGTATCATAGGGGACTTTGTGCTATGATAAGAGCAGAGATTGACCGAAGGAGGAGAAAACAATGGCAGTATTGACCATGGAGCTGGCAAAACAGCTGGTTCAGGAACATACAAAACAGCCGCATCTGCTGGAACATGCTTTGGCAGTCAGTGTGGCAATGGAAGCAATGGCGGAGCATTTCGGGGAGGACAGTGCGCACTGGGCAGCCATTGGTTATGTTCACGATGTGGACTATGAGGAGTATCCGGAGGAGCATCTGCAGCATGCCAGAGAAATTCTGGAGGCTGCTTCCGTGGAGGAAGAGGATATCCGTGCGGTGCTCTGTCACGGCTGGGGCATTTGTTATGATGAGGTGGAACCGACCACCAATCTGCAGAAGAGTCTCTTTACGGTGGACAGCCTGACCGGTTTGGTATCCGCTGCGGCAAAAATGCGTCCGCAGGGTATTTTGGACTTGGAGGTATCCAGTCTGAAAAAGAAATTTAAGGACAAAAAATTTGCTGCCAAAATCGACCGTGCGGTGATCCAGAAAGGCTGTGAGATGCTGGGTATGGAGCTGACGGAGGTCATGGATATCTGCATCTGCGGCATGAGAAAGTATGCCGCGGAGCTGGGAATTGGCCCAAAAGAATAAGAAAAAGAAAGGCACCATCGCTGGATGGTGCCTTTTGTGCCTTTTGGTTTAGTTGAACTGGGATTTGTACAGACCGGCGTACACGCCGCCTTTGGCCAGCAGCTCCTCATGATTGCCTTTTTCCACGATATCGCCGTGCTGCACCACCAAGATGGTGTCAGCATGCTGGATCGTGGACAGGCGATGCGCGATGACAAAGCAGGTTTTATTCTTCATCAGCTCACGCATAGCGGCCTGAATTTGAATTTCAGTACGGGTATCCACATTGGAGGTGGCTTCGTCCAGAATCAGCATATGGGAGTTCATCAGCATGGCTCTGGCGATGGTCAACAGCTGTTTCTGACCCTGAGAGATGTTGACGCCGTCCTCGTTCAGTACGGTGTTGTAGCCCTGAGGCAGTCGCTCGATGAAATGATGAACATGGGCTACTTTTGCAGCTTCCACGATCTCCTCTGCGGTGGCATCCGGACGACCGTAGGCGATATTTTCTGCAATGGTGCCATGGAAGAGCCATGTATCCTGCAAAACCATGGAGTAGGCTTTTCGCAGACTCTTGCGGGTCAGCTTGCGGGAATCGTGACCGTCAATGGTGATGCTGCCTGCCTGCGGATCATAGAAGCGCATGAGCAGATTGATAATAGTGGTTTTACCGGCACCGGTCGGGCCGACGATAGCAACCAGAGAACCGGGCTTGGCTTCCAGAGACAGATCATGGATGATCGGAGTTTCCGGGTCATAGCCGAAGCGCAGATGCTCAATGACCACATGACCCTGTGGATCCACCAGTTCCTCCGCGTCGGGAGCGTCCTCCGGTTCCGGAGCCTCGTCGATCAGGCGGAAGACACGCTCTGCTGCTGCGGCAGCAGACTGCAGATCAGCGATGATGTTGGCTACTTCGTTGATCGGGCCGGAGAATTTACGGGAGTAGAGTACGAAGGAGGACAAATCGCCCAAAGACAGGCGTCCAAAGAGGAAGAGCAGAGCGCCAAACATGCTGACCAGTGCCAAAGACAGGTTGTTGATGAAGTTGACAACTGGGCCGGTCATACTGCCGTGGTAATCTGCCTTGAAGTATGCGGTGACGGCTTCCTCATTCTTTTCATCAAAGCGGCTGATCATGGTTTCTTCCTGATGATAGGATTTGGTGGTTTTCTGTCCAGAAATGATTTCCTCCACAAAGCCGTTCATTTCGCCCAGCGCCCGGGAGCGTTTGCCGAACAGAGGGCGAACCTGCTTGGTCTTATACTTGGTAAAGAAGATGGAAGCCGGAATCGTAAAGAGAAAGACGATGATCAGCTGAGGAGAGATCCGCAGCATCATAATAAAGGAGCCGACAACAGTGATCACACTGGTTGCGATCTGCAGAAGGTCGGTGGACAAAGAGGCATTGACGGTATCAATGTCGTAGGAAATGCGGCTGACGATATCACCGGTCTGGTGGGCGTCAAAGTATTTGACCGGAAGGATGCTCAGCTTGTCGAACACATCCTGTCGCATACGGAAAGCGACTTTCTGGCTCAGGTGGATCATCAGTACCGCCAAAATATAGGACAGTATGGAGGAAACGATGTAGAAAATCAGCATCAGGCCACAGTAGGAGAAGACTTGGGCAAAGTCGACCTGACCGGCCTCAGTGCCGATGGCATCAATGGCCCAGCCGGCCAGCGTCGGGCCAATCAGAGCCAGACCGTTGCTGCTCAGGGTCAGGATCAGGGCAATAAGCAGCAGCCATTTGTGCTGATACAGGTATTTCCAAAGGCGAAGGATTACTTTTTTATGGTCCCTTGGTTTGTCGGTGGACATTCCTTTGGGGCCGTTTGCTGGTCTAGGCATGGATCATACCTCCCATCTGAGACTGACTGATCTCCTGATATACGCTGCAGCGTTGCATCAGTTCCTCATGGCTGCCGTAGCCGATGCAACGGCCTTCCTCCAGAACGAGGATCTTGTCGCAGTGGTAAATGGAACTGATACGCTGGGCGATAATAACGGTAGTGGTGTTGGAATAATGCTCCCGCAGCGCTTGTCGGAGGAGCGAGTCGGTTTTGTAGTCCAAGGCGCTGGAGCTGTCATCCAGAATCAAAATTTCCGGATTACCGGCCAAAGCACGGGACAGCAGGACACGCTGCTTCTGACCGCCGGACAGGTTGGTGCCCTTGGAGGTCAGCTTGTGCTGGAAGCGTTCCGGCAGGCTGTTTATGAATTCCATGGCCTGTGCGTGGGTGGCGGCTTCTTCGATCTCCTCCATAGAGAGATCCCGGCCGAAGGAGATGTTTTCGGCGATGGTGTCGGCGAAGAGAACATCGTTCTGGAAGACCAGACCGAATTTGCGGTGCAGTTCCTCGTCTGGAATGGAGGAAACCAGCTGGCCGTCGATACGGATGCTGCCCTTATCATTGTCATAGAGGCGCATAAGCAGGTTGATGATGG
>JAGALG010000250.1 GCA_017848075.1 Oscillospiraceae bacterium
GACCCTGTGGGCAGTAGCCGCCGTCGTATGGAACGTGGCAGGAAGTCTGGTCGGACAGCAGGTCAACATGGATGTTGTTCTCCAGAACGTATTCCAGCAGGTCTACGATGTTGCCGTGGTAAGCGATCGCGCAAGCTTCCTGTTTCTCCTGAGCTTCTCTTGCCCAAGCAACGGCTTCTGCAACGTCTGCGGTGTATTTGTCAACCCAGCCCTGAGTGTAGCGGGTCATAATACGGGAAATATCAACTTCAGCGATAATGGAAGCAGCACCGGCAATATCAGCTGCTTTACCCTGTGCACCGGACATACCGCCCAGACCGGAGGAAATGAACAGTCTGCCTGCCAGGTTGCCTTCGTTTGGAATACCCAGGAAGAGACGACCTGCGTTCAGCAGAGTGTTAAAGGTACCATGAACGATACCCTGTGGGCCGATGTACATCCAACCGCCGGCGGTCATCTGGCCATAGTTTGCAACGCCCAGAGCTGCTGCACGGTTGAACTGCTGCTGGTTATCAAACATACCGATCATCAGACCATTGGTGATGATCACGCGTGGAGAGGTTTTATGAGAAGCAAAGAGGCCCAGTGGGTGACCGGATTCTACAACCAGAGTCTGCTCATCGGTCATTACTTCCAGATATTTCTTGATCAGTCTGTACTGCATCCAGTTCTGGCAAACCTGTCCGGTCTCGCCATAGGTAACCAGCTCGTATGGGTACAGGGCTACATCAAAGTCCAGATTGTTATCGATCATAACCTGACAGGCTTTGCCTTCGATGCAGTTGCCTTTGTATTCGTCAATTGGTTTACCATGGAGTGCGCCCTGTGGACGGAAACGGTAGCCGTAGATACGACCGGTTTCTTCCAACTCCTGTGCAAACTCTTTTGCCATCTGTTCGTGGTGATCCGGGTGGATGTAGCGCAGAGCGTTCTTGATAGCCAGAACTTTGTCTGCTTCGCTCAGATGAGCCTCACGCTTTGGAGCGCGGCGCAGACCTTCCACACGGGTAGGATATTCCGGCAGCTCATAGTCCAGTTTGATGGTCATAGCATCATGAATATTGAAGTCCATAAGTTTGTCCTCCTTGAATTTATAATGAATTAGTTGAATTCAGGAACCATTTCGTCAACGATCTGCAGCAGTTTTTCTTCTCTTACGATGCGGTCAACTGCTTCCAGGTCAGGACGGATCTCGCGGTCAACTTCATAGAAGTCCACTTCTGCACGAACCAGATCGTAAACTTTCTGATGAACTGGGGAAATACCCTGACCATGAGTGTTCAGTCTGCGGCGGATATCGATTGCCTGACAAGCAGTCAGCAGCTCGTCTGCCAGTACGGAGAAGGTATTCTGTACGATCCAACCGGCTTTTCTTGCTGCAGTAGTACCCATAGAAACCATATCTTCCTGGTTTGCGGAAGATGGAATAGAGTCAACGGAAGCCGGATGAGCCAGAACTTTATTTTCAGATACCATAGAAGCTGCGGAGTACTGAACAATCATAAAGCCGGAGTTTACGCCAGCCTGAGTGGTCAGGAATGGGGTCAGACCATTGGACAGGGCTGCATTTACCATACGCTCAGTACGGCGCTCAGAAATATCAGCGATCTCGGAGCAGGCAATGCCCAGGAAGTCGAAGGCCAGTGCCATTGGTTCGCCATGGAAGTTACCACCGGAAATAACTGCCTCATCATCCAGGAACATCAGTGGATTATCGGTAACAGCGTTCAGCTCGATTTCTACTTTGGACTGTACATATTCCAGAGCATCGCGGATCGCGCCATGAACCTGTGGGATGCAGCGCAGGGAGTAAGCGTCCTGTACACGGTCTTTCTGGCAATTAGCCAGAATCTCAGAACCTTCGGTCAGCAGCAGCATGTTTTTTGCTACCTGCATCTGGCCTTTCTGACCACGAACCGCATGTACGCGTGGGTCGAAAGCATTTTTCAGACCGGTCAGAGCTTCCATGGACAGAGATGCGATCACATCGGCCATTTTAGCGCAGCGGATGGTGTCGTAAAGAGCCAAAGTACCGACGGAAGTCATCGCACAGGTACCGTTGGTCAAGCCCAGGCCTTCTTTGCAAACCAGAGTGTCCAGAGTTGGGATACCTGCTTTTGCCATGGCTTCGCCGCCATCCATTTCCACGCCTTCGTAAACTGCACGGCCTTTGCCCAGCAGAGGCAGAGACATGTGAGCCAGAGGAGCCAGGTCACCGGAGGAACCCAGAGAACCCTTCTGTGGAACAACAGGAACCACATTTTTATTCAGCATCTCAATGAACATCTCAACCAGTACCGGACGAACACCGGATACACCGCCGCAGAGAGCGTTTGCACGAAGTAGCAGCATACCGCGAACCACTTCTTCACTGTATGGATCGCCATGAGCAGTGCAGTGGCTCAGGATCAGATTGGTAGACAGCTGGTTGGACATTTCCTCCGGAACAGCA
>JAGALG010000251.1 GCA_017848075.1 Oscillospiraceae bacterium
ACCCCAGCATTCCTGGACAACATGTGCAGAGTTCCAATCATCAACGAAGCATACTACAACGAAGTTGGTGCTGAAGAATTCGGCAAAGCTCCAATGGGTACCGGCCCTTACAAATTTGTAGAACACAAAGAAATGCAGGGCACTACCGTAGAAGCTTACGAAGATTACCGTGACGGCGTTGCTGCAATCAAAACCGTTACCTGGGACATCATGGCTGATACCGCTTCCGCTCAGATGGCATTTGAAGCTGGTTCCTTCGACAAATTCAGCATCGCTCTGGAGAATGTTGATACTGTAGAAGCAAGCGGCCAGTGGAACCTGATCCAGACCGACAACTATGCTCCAGTTGCAATGTATGTAAACAACACTCATGACATTCTGGGCAATGTGAAAGTTCGTCAGGCTATCCACTATGCTCTGAACAAAGACAACATGGATACTCTGGCACAGGACGGCAAAGGTTCCATCGCTGACTCCTTCTTCCATCCAGAACTGATGACCAACACCACCTATGTTGACGAACCATACACCTACAATGTAGAAAAAGCAAAAGAACTGCTGGCTGATGCTGGTTACGCAAACGGTGAAGGCCTGCCAACCCTGAAACTGATCACCATTACCAAATGGGAAAAACATGCTCTCTGCGTACAGCAGGATCTGGCTGAGCTGGGCATCAATGTTGAAATCCAGACTCTGGAAGCAAGCACCTTCCTGAACGATATCACCGTTGGTAACTACGATCTGGCTGTTAACATGGCAGCTCTGTCCAACCTGGTTTACCCATGGAGAATGCTCTATCATTCTGACTTCCTGGGCAAAACCAACTTCGGTCAGGTTAACGATCCAGCAATCGATGAACTGTTCAACAAACTGGGCGCAACCATGAGCGATGACGAGCAGAAAGCAATCATCAAAGAACTGGTAAACTACATCAATGTAAATGTTAACTATGTTCCTTTGACCTACACCACCACCGTAACTGCTTACCATCCAGACCTGGTGATCAATGGTCACCCTCGTTCTGCTAGCGCATACGATCTGTCCTGGGCTAAATAATCATCTCTAACTACTTGCTAACACTGGCGGGACTGGCTTTCCAGTCCCGCTGTCTGTATATTAAGAGAAAACACAGAAAGGGGAGATATCCGGATGCTAAAATATATCATCCGCCGTACGCTATTGGTCATCCCCACTTTGCTTGCTGTGACCTTTATCGTTTATACACTTCTGATTGTTACTCCCGGCGACCCGGGACGCATCATTTTGGGCGAGTTTGCTTCTCAGGAGGCTGTTGACCAGCTGAACCATGAGTTGGGTGCAGACAAACCGTTCATTCAGCGTTTCGCAGACTATGTTGTCGGAATCCTGACTCGATTTGATTTCGGAAATTCATATCGAACGGGCAACGCCGTGGTTGATGAGATCATGGTTCGTTTCCCATACACTTTATTCATTGCATTTTGTGCAGTAACAGGTTCGACATTGCTGGGTATGCCGATCGGTATTTTGATGGCAGCCAAGCGTAATATGTTGATCGACCGCAGCGTGAATATTTTGGCAATGATCTTTGCAGCGATCCCAAGCTTCGTTTTTGCGCTGAGCTTGATTTATGTCTTCGCTGTACAGCTGAAATGGCTGCCTCCATTCGGTGTAAAGACATGGCAGTCTTTCATTCTGCCTTTGGTTACCTTGATCCTGCCTTCCTCTGTCAGCAGAATGCGTCTGGCTAGAACAACGATGCTGGAATCCATCCGGCAGGAGTATGTTACCATGGCGCGCAGCAAAGGTATCCCGGAAAACAGAGTTATCTTTGTTCATGCTCTGAAAAATTCCCTGATCCCACTGATTACCTCCATTCAGAACAGCTTCTCCGGTATGCTGGGCGGCACAATGATTCTGGAAACAGTATTTTCTATTCCAG
>JAGALG010000252.1 GCA_017848075.1 Oscillospiraceae bacterium
AGAGCAGAATTATATTCATTACTATGAATTTATTATAACGAATGATATAGAAAAAGTCCAGTCTTTCCGCTCTTATTTTGCCGTTTCTTTGTTATTTTACGAAATATTTTTTGGGTACATGAACCGGTTTCTTCTGTCGTTTTGTAGCACCAAAGATATTGTATTCTGTCAGCAATTATTTTTATATAAATGAATTTATTTTATGAATTTCTTTAAATATGAACATTATTGCCAAAATACCTCTAATAAGTTCATAAAAACCGTTGATTTTTCTTTATCTATGAATATATTAAATTGACATTTCACAGATATGAATATATAATGAGCACATAAACCGCTATTCAGTGAATTTTAAGATAATATTTTTCCTATCGTGAATTTATTATCATTTTTATTCACAATTATCGGTTATAATCGCATCAAATCAAAGGAGGAAGAGAGATGCTCAAATTTATCGGAAAGCGCCTGCTCTATGCTGTACTGACTCTGTTTCTTATCGCAACCGCTACCTTTTTCCTGGTTGCCTGTGCACCGGGTGACCCTATCGCTGCAAAGGTCGGCCAGATGCCGGAACAGGCTCAGGCCATTATCAATGCCAAATATGGCTTTGATAAACCAGTCGTTGTGCGCTATTTCATTTACATGAAAAACTTATTGACAACCGGCGACTTCGGTGAATCCATTATTTACACCGGTAAGTCCGTCAACGATGTAATTCGGGAGAATACCGGTGTCTCTGCCAAAATCGGTCTGTTGGCTCTGTGTTTCCAGGTTGTAATCGGTTTGTGTCTGGGACTTGTCTCTGCTTTAAAACGAGGTAAACCGGTGGATCACTTTATTCGCTTCATGGTTGTTCTGGCCATCTGTGTTCCAAGCTTTGTCTTTGCTTCCCTACTGCAATACTTATTGGCCTATCAGTGGAAGCTGGTTCCCATCTTCGGTTGGGGACAGCTGAAGCACTACATCCTGCCTGTTGCGGCCTATGCCATCGGTGGTATCGCCTCCTACACGAAGTACATGCGAAACAGTACGCTTTCGGTCATCAGTGAGGACTACATTGTTACTGCAAAGGCCAAGGGCTGTACCAAAGGACGGGTTGTAAGAAAACATGTGCTGAGAAACTCCATGCTTCCAATCATCACTATGATCGGTCCTGCATTGGCCGGTATTTTCTCCGGTTCCTTCATCATTGAAAAGATGTTCTCCATCCCTGGCTTGGGCTTCTATTATGTAAAGGCTGTTTCTGATAACGACTACACGATGATCATCGGTATGACAATTTTCTTTGCTCTGCTGTATGTCGGTTCTCTGATTGCGGTAGATATCCTCTACGGCATTGTTGACCCAAGAATCCGTGTAGCCAAAGATAAAAAGTAAGGAGGTGCCCTGATGAGTGAAAAAACAATGAATCCTGCACAAGCAGTAGAGCTGGACGATGAGCTATTCCAGCGAATCGGCACCGAGGGCTTGTCCGGTGAGGATATTGGCAAAGCATCTCTGACCTACTGGGCTGATGTGTGGAGACGCTTCCGTTCCAACAAGCTGGCAATTTTAGGTCTGATCCTTTTGGTTGCTGTCATTCTGATGCTGTTCATCGGCCCAAGTCTTTCCGGCAAGGACTATCAGCTGATTGATTCCAGCCTGAAAAATCTGACCCCAAGCAGCGAATACTGGTTTGGTACCGATGACATGGGCCGCGATATCTTCACCCGTGTCTGTGTCGGTGGACGAATCTCCATTTACATTGGCCTCTGCTGCACTTTGGTCATGTTTGTGATCGGCGCCTTGGTTGGCGCTTTGGCCGGTCTGAAAGGCGGCTGGGTGGATGATTTGATCATGCGCTTCTGTGAATTCCTTGGCAACCTGCCTTATCTGATCATCGTGGTTATTCTGTCCATGATCATGGGCCGCAGCATGTTCTCCCTGGTCTTCGCTATGTCCATCACCTCCTGGGTTGGCACCGCCCGTATGGTTCGCGGTCAAATCCTGCAGATCAAAGAAATGGACTATGTACAGGCTGCGGTTGCACTGGGCGCAGATACAACTCACATCATTCTGAAGCATCTGCTTCCCAACACCATGGGTATTATTATGGTAAACATCACTATGTCGATTCCAGGCTTCATTTTCTCTGAGGCCTTCCTCAGCTACATTGGCTTGGGTGTAAAACCTCCGGAAACCAGCTGGGGCGCACTGGCCAGTGCCGGCCAGCAGCAGCTGATGTTCTACCCTCACCAGCTTCTCTTCCCTTGCCTGATGATCATTTTGACCATTCTGGCTCTCCACCTCATCGGCGACGGTCTGTCCGATGCGCTGGATCCGAAACTGAGACAGTAGGAGATGACGACCATGAGTGAAAAATTACTGGAAGTAAAGGATCTTCATGTTTCCTTTAAAACCTATGCCGGAACTTCTCATGCCGTACGAGGCGTGGATTTCCACCTGAATCAGGGTGAAACTCTTGCCATCGTTGGAGAATCCGGCTGCGGTAAAACTGTAACCTCCAAAGCGATTATGGGCTTACTGCCGGAAGACAACACCATCATTGATAAAAAAAGTGGCTCTGCGATTCTGTTCCATGGCGAAAATCTGCTGGACTACGATGAAAAGCAGATGACCCAGATCCGAGGCCATCGTATTTCGATGATTTTCCAGGATCCAATGACTTCGCTGAATCCAACAATGAAAATCGGCGATCAGATCATGGAAAGTATCCTGCTTCATCAAAAAGTGACGAAAGCAGAAGCCTACCGCCAAGCAAAGGAAATGCTGGAGCTGGTAAAAATCCCAAATGCAGAACAGCGCATGAAGCAGTATCCGTTTGAATTCTCCGGTGGTATGCGCCAGAGAGCAATGATTGCGGTAGCACTGGCCTGCAAGCCGGAGATCCTGATCGCCGATGAACCGACTACCGCATTGGATGTAACCATTCAGGCACAGATCATGGAGCTGATCGGTAGTCTGCAGAAAGAATTGAACATGGCTGTCATTTTGGTTACCCACGATCTTGGTGTTGTGGCCAGCGTCGCAGACCGAATCCAGGTTATGTATGCCGGTAAAATCGTGGAACGGGGTACGGTAGACGAGATTTTCTACCACTCTACTCACCCTTACACTCGCGCTTTGCTGAACTCTGTTCCAAAAATCCATAGCAATAATAAAGATAAACTCTACTCCCTGAAGGGTACACCACCGGATCTGATCAATCCGCCGACAGGCTGTCCCTTCGCCGCCCGCTGTGAATATGGCATGAAAGTTTGCCGCCAGCTTCCTCCGGAAGTGATCAGCTTCAGCTCCTCTCAGGAGTGCAGCTGCTGGCTGCATCATGCCAAAGCGGATACCTCCGTTCTGCCGGAAGGTATGATTCGCAGTTCCGAAAAAAGGAGTGTGAAATAAATGGCAGAAAAAGAAGTTCTGATTGAGGTCAAAGATCTAAAGAAATATTTTAAAGTAGGCAAAAATGCCGTACTGAAAGCGGTAGACGGTGTCAACTTTAAAATCTATAAAGGTGAAACTTTGGGCTTGGTTGGTGAATCCGGCTGCGGCAAAACCACCTGTGGTAAAACAGTTATGGGCCTGTACGATGCAACCGACGGTCAGGTTATCTTTGACGGTACGGATATTCACAGCCTGAACAAACAGGAGAAAAAGGAATTTACCAAACGGGCACAGATCATCTTCCAGGACCCATATTCCTCTTTGGACCCTCGTATGACCGTAGCGGATATTATCGGCGAAGGTATCGATATCCATGGCCTGTACAAAGGTGAGGAACGCATGGCCAAAATCCATGAATTGCTGGAGCTGGTTGGTCTGAACAAAGAGCATGCGCTGCGTTTCCCTCACGAATTTTCCGGTGGTCAGAGACAGCGTATCGGTATTGCCCGCGCCTTGGCCATTGAACCGGAATTCATTGTCTGTGATGAACCAATTTCCGCATTGGATGTATCCATTCAGGCGCAGGTGGTCAATCTGCTGATCGAACTGCAGCAGAAGAAAAATCTGACCTATCTGTTTATCGCCCACGATCTTTCCATGGTAAAACACATTTCCGACCGTGTGGGCGTTATGTACCTGGGTAATATGGTGGAGTTTGCCGATTCTGATGAACTGTACAGTAATCCACTGCACCCATATACCAAAGCCCTGATGTCTGCGATCCCAATCCCGGATCCGGATGAGGAAAAGCTCAAGCGCCGTATCCCAATCGAAGGTGAAATCCCAAGCCCGATCAATCCAAAACCGGGCTGCCGCTTTGCCGGACGCTGCAAGTTTGCCACCGAGCAATGCTTTGCCAGCACTCCGGCTCTGACAGAAGTAAAAGCAGAGCATTTTGTGGCCTGTCATCGGGTCCACGAACTGGAGAATTGTTAAGTGTTTTACAGCCGCAGGGCTGTTGATAAAACAAAAGGAGGCATATTATGAAAAAGACAAAACTTCTGGCTGCTATTTTGGCCGCTGTCATGGTCCTGACTTCTCTGTCCGGCTGCTCCAACAGTGAAACAGAGAAAGAAACCAACACTTCCAGCGAAAATAACACCCAGACCGAAAGTGAAGCGGAGAACACCGAGAGCGATAAGGAGATGGTCTTCAACCGATACACCAACAGTGTTATTGTTGGTCTGAACCCAATTCTGAATACTTCTGCTCCGGATAACCGTGCTCACGACCTGATCGCAGAACCACTGGTTCGTGAGGTAACCGCTCCAGGCAACCAGTCAGAAATTATTCCGGCTGCTGCAGAAACCTGGGACATCAGTGATGATGGCCTCACCTACACCTTCCATCTGCGGGAAGGCGCAAAATGGAGCGACGGCGTTGATTTCACCGCTGGCGATTTTGAGTACACCCTGAAACTGATGGCAGATCCTGCTGTTGGTTCCACCAATGCATGGCTCTTCGACGGCATCATCGTGAACTTCGGTGAAGCTCTGTACAGCCAGGGCAAAACACCAGACGAAATCGGTGTTACCGCGATCGACGATACTACTCTGGAAATCAAACTGGTTCATCCTGCATCCTACACTCTGGAACTGCTGAGCAGTCTCTATCCTGTTCGTCAGGATAAATACGAAGAGTGGGGCGACAGCTATGGTTCTTCCGTAGAAAAGAGCCTGTGCAGCGGCCCATTCATGGTAGAAAGCTGGAACCAGAATACGGAATTTGTTGTTGTGAAAAACCCATACCACTGGAATGTGGATGGCATGAAACTGGATAAAATCGTTGATAAAGTAATCCAGGAACCTGCAACTGCAATCCAGGCCTTTATCAATGGTGAAATTGATGTTGTCAGCACCTCTGACCCGAACTGGGCAAGCGTTATTGAGGACGCCAATGTTTCTACCACAGAAACTGTTCCAAGCAGCGCTCCGGAATTCCTGATGTTCAATCTGGAAAACAAATATCTTTCCAACGCAAAAATCCGTCAGGCTCTGTCTATTTCCTACGACCGTATCGACTTTGTAGAAACCCTGTTCAACGGTCAGGCCCTTCCAATCTACTCTGTTATGCCGGACTCTATGATGATCGGTGACAAACCTTATACTGAACTGGTTGAAGGTAAAAACTACTTCGTAACCCAGCTTCAGGATGAAAATCCTGATCCAAAAGCTTTGCTGGCCGAAGGTCTGAAAGAGCTGGGTCTGTCCGAAGATCCTTCTCAGGTTACTATCCGTTATGCAAGCCGTGGTACCTCCGAGCTGTCCAAGAAAATGGCTGAGTGGTATAAACAAACTTGGGAAAATGCTCTGGGCATTACCGTTGACATCGAAATGATGGAATGGAACATCATGTGGGACCGCATCGACGCCGGTGACTTTGATATTGCTGTTGGCGGCTGGGGTCCATACTACAATGAACCAAGTGCAATCCTGACCCTGTTCCACCCAGATAACGGCTACTTCAATGCAGACAAGATCGGCTGGTACGACGAAAGCGCAGACCAGTTTAAAGCTCTGTGTGAAAAAGCTGTAACCGTTACAGACCAGAAAGAACTGGCAAACATCTATCTGGAAGCAGAAGAAATTCTGGTGAAAAATGCAATTATCTCTCCGGAATATCTGTCCTCCAGCCCAACCTTCATCTCCAATCGTGTACATAACTACTATGTTTCTACCAACGGCTACATTAACTGGGCTAATGTAACAGTAGACTAATCCGCTTTATGACTATTCGGGAACGGCACACTTCGGGCCGTTCCCGAACCTTTCATCCAGTAAGAGGAGGAACGGTATGTATCTGATCAAAAACGGAACCGTCCATATCGGCGACGGAACCATTCTCGAACATTGCGATATTTTGACGGAAGGAAACCAAATCCAAGCGATCGGATCGGAACTTTCCGCCGAAGGTGCTGTCATTCTGGATGCCAGCGGCTGCGAAGTTTTCCCCGGCTTTATCGATCCGGTTTCCAGCATCGGCGCCATGGGTATTCCCGGACGCTTTTTTGATAACAATGAAACTTCTGATCCTGTTACCCCAGAGATGAATCTGAAATACAGTATGGATCCCGACGAGGTAAACGCACAGGAATTTTATAAAAGTGGCATCACCACCATTGGTTTATCTCCAACCCACAACAACCTGATGGGCGGCCAGATTGCTGTCTGCAAAACAGCTCCTCAGAAAATGGCTCGTCGTTTGGTCAAAGAGGGAGCCGCTCTGAAATGCAGCGTAACCAGTGATGTAAAACAAACCTATGGCAGTAATTCCCGCCTGCCTATGACAAAAATGGGAACCTTCTTCCTGCTGCAGGAAAGTCTGCGAAAAGCCCGCAGCACCCCCGCAGAACAGCGGGATGAAAAACAGAAGGTTATTTGCAGCGTCTTCGATGACTGCAAGATGCCAGTCTTTGCGGCAGCTTCCAGCAAAAACGAAATTGACGGCCTCCTTCATCTGATGCAGAAGGAAAAGGTGGAACTGACGCTGGTGGACGGCTTGGCTTTTGCCGACTCACTGGAACAGATCCTGGAACAGAAGGTTGGCCTGATCCTCGGTAATGTAAATAACATGTCTCAGATCGCCAAGCACAACATGGATCTGACAAAATTGCAGGATCTGGTCGCCAACGGCAACAAAGTGGCCTTTACCAACAGCTGCGGCGGTTGGTCTGAGGGCCGTGAGGTCTTCCTGTGGAGCGCTATTGAAGCCTATCGTGCCGGCGTCGCTGCCGAAGATGTGGTAAAAATGCTCTGCCTCTTCCCCGCACAGATGCTGGGACTGCAGGATCGTCTGGGTACTTTGGAAGTTGGAAAAGATGCCGATTTGTCCATCTTTTGTGGACATCCTGTAAAAACCTATGCTGCCAAAGTAGTACACAGTATGATCAACGGGGAGGTGCTCTTCTAATGAATAAGATTCTGATTAAAGGTGGCATGCTCCACACCATGCAGGAGCCGCTTTTCTGCGGCGATGTCCTGGTCGATGATGGCAAGATTGCTGCCGTTGGCCCTTCTTTGGAGGCGAAGGACGCACAAATCATTGATGCGTCCGGACTGCATGTCCTGCCCGGTCTGATCGATGCCCACAGCCACATTGGCTTATTTGACTTTAACCACGATAAATCCGTAGATGATGCCAATGAGATGACCGATCCTGTCTCCGCCGCCATGGATGCCCGTTACGGTATGAACCCCAAAGCAAGAGAGCTGCAGGTCGCCTATGAGCACGGTATTACCTCCATGCTCTTCACGCCGGGCAGCGGCGATGTGTTCTGCGGTCAACCTTTTGTAGCCAAAACCTATGGTGATAATATCTTTGATATGACCGTCAAGGCTCCTGCTGCTGTAAAAATTGCTTTGGGCGGAAATCCGAAAAATACCTTTGGCGCCTTAAAGCGAATGCCGATGACCCGTATGGGTGTGGCTCATGTGCTATGGGACACCTTCCGTCGTGCCAAAACCTATCTGGAGAATCAGGAGCAGAATATCCCACAGGACTATGATCCTCAGTTGGAGGCCATTCTTCCGGCCCTGCGCGGGGAAGTTCCCTGTAAAATCCACTGTACTCAATATGATATGCTCACTGCCATTGAAGTTGCGAAAGCCTTTGGTGTTCGTTTCTCTTTGGAACACGCCTGGGGCGCCAGCGATTATTTGGAGGAGCTTGTCGACAGCGGCTGCGATATCTGCTATGGCCCAATTGCCACCTATCGTGCACCCGGAGAACGCCGCCGTGTGGATGTTGAGGCTGTCAAATTGTTGGATGAGCGTGGTGTCAATGTGGCCTTGGTAACAGACTCTCCGATCCTCAGCGAAGAATCCCTGTACCACCATATGGGTGAAGCGGTTCGGGAAGGTGCCGATCCGGAACGGGTTCTGCGCATGGTCACCATCAATCCTGCTCTGCAGCTGGGTCTGGAGCAGCGCTTGGGCTCTTTAGCCCCTGGCCGGGATGCTGATATTATTCTTGTCAAAGGCTTCCTCGGTTTGGATACCGATGCGAAGGTGCAGCTGACCATGGTCGACGGACGCATTGTCTACCAGCTTTAATTTAATTATCTCTCCTTTCCTCTCAGGTCTTCCGTTTTATCAGGTGTTGGACGGAAGACCTGATTTTTTGCAGCAAAAAAGACGGGATGAATTCATCCCGTCTTTTTATATTTGTCTTATTTATTGCGGTTGTTCAGCAGGGTGGTCAGCTCTACTGGATCCATGATGGTATCACCTTTGTAAACACGCATGTTACCAGAAGCGATCTCATCGATGAGGATTACTTCACCGTTGTTGTAACCGAACTCGAATTTGATATCCCACAGATCCAGATCTGCAGTTGCTTTCAGGTCATCAGCAATGATCTTGGTGATTTTCAGAGTCTGTTCTTTCATGCTTGCGAACAGTTCTGGAGACATAACGCCCAGAGCAGCCAGACCTTCACCGGTAACCAGTGGGTCACCCTTTTCATCATTTTTGAAGGTGCATTCTACATAGCCGCCTTCCAGTGGGGTGCCGTTTGCAATGTATTCGCCGTATCTGCGTACGAAGCTGCCGGTAGCAACCAGACGGCAGATAACTTCCAGACCGTGACCAAATACGGTTGCTGGCAGAACTTCCATCGTAGCTTCTTCCAGATTTGCGCTTACATAGTGAGTTTTGATTCCAGCCTCTTTCAGTTTTTCAAAGTAGTAGATAGAGGTTTCCAGATTTGCTTTACCAATACCTTCAATGGTCAGACCAACGCTGTTTTCACCTGGGTCGAACACACCGTCTTTACCGGTGCAGTCGTCTTTGAATTTCAGCAGCACATTGCCGTTTTCCAGTTTGTATACATCTTTGGTTTTACCTTTGTAGAGCAGTTCCATGATCCATTCTCCTTTTCCTTTTTGAAATGAGCAAGGCTTCTTCAAAACCTTTAACACATTTTAGAATAACACTATGAA
>JAGALG010000253.1 GCA_017848075.1 Oscillospiraceae bacterium
CAAAGGATGGGGCTTTTTCTTTTTGTAAAAAGGCTTGAGAAAGCCGTTTTTTGAGAATACGGAAAATATTTTTAAAAAGTTAGCTTGTTTTAACTTTTCCTATTGACATTCCTATACTACTGTGGTATTCTTTAGTCAGAAAGTTAGTTAAAGATAACTTTCTGAAGAAATGAACCCAAAGGAGGTCCTTATGTCCGAGCGTTTTGAATCCCAGCTGATCTTTCACTGTGCGCCGGTGCTGTCCGGGAAGAAACCGTCCAATCTGATCTGTTTCTCCAAAACAGCCCTGCCGGAGCTGCCCCAGCTATTGGAGCGGTACGAAGTGCTGCTGCGGCGAAACGGTTTGGCGATTCGCTTTCTGGACCACTGTGATCACCGCTATATGCTGCTGATCTACCGACCTCAAATGCTGGAGCGCTATCTTTCTTCTCCCTTTGTCCGCAAGCTTCTGAGTGCTGACGGCTATGCCGAAGATGCAACGCTGGAGCAGCTGTTGGATCACCTGTCCCATCGTTTACAGAGCTGTTCCTCTTTCCCCCATGAGATCGGTCTCTTCCTTGGCTACCGAGCCGCCGATGTGATCTGCTTCCAGAAATATCAGGGAGAAGGCTGTAAGCTCTGCGGCTACTGGAAGGTTTACTGCAGCGTGAAGCGCAGCCACAAATGCTTCCGCCAGTTCGACAGTATCCGCAACCGGATGCTGACTATGCTGGCTCAGGGGCACAGCCTTCAGTCCATGCTGGAGCACCCCATTTGCTGCGCTGCTTAAATTGTTTATTCTTAATTTCCATACAAACTATTTTCATTTGGAGATATTTTATCATGAATCGTATTGCTGTTATCTACTGGTCCGGCACCGGCAACACCGAAAAAATGGCAGAAGCCATTCTGTCCGGTGCAAAAAATGCCGGCGCAGAAGCCGAACTCTTCAGCGTATCCAGCATTAGTACTGCAGCTGCGTTGGGCTACGATGTGCTGGCCCTGGGTTGCCCGGCAATGGGCGGCGAAGTGCTGGAGGAAGCGGAATTTGAGCCTTGGTTCACCGAACTGGAGTCCTCTCTGGGCGGCAAAAAAGTGGCTCTCTTTGGTTCCTACGGCTGGGGCGATGGTCAGTGGATGCGTGACTGGCATGAGCGCAGCAAAGCAGCAGGTGCAAACCTGCTGGATGAAGGCCTGATGGCCAATGAAACCCCGGATGCGGCTGCACTGGCAGAGTGCGACGCATGGGGCGCTAAACTTGCAAACTTCTAAGTTCTCACCTTTTACAAAAAACAACAGCGGACGGCTCAAACCGTTCGCTGTTGTTTTTTATTTGCCAAATTCTTCGTTCCAGCCGTTCAGAGCGGCAAGAATCGCTTCGCTTGGGTCTCCCTCGTAGCTGTAGCAGTCAATGCTGCCGCCTTCGGCATCCTGCAGCAGATAGTCCTTCATCGCTTGATCGTATTCGTGGGGATCGGTGATGATTTTGCCGTCGATGACATAGCTGCTGCTTCCGTCCGCTCCTTGGTTGACAAAGACGGTGAAGTCGCTGAGCACACCCTTTTTCATGCTGATGTTATGCTGAATATGGGAGGGATTGCTCTCTCCATCAGCCGAGCAGGCAAACACCTTGGTATCAATGCTCACATAGGCGAAATCTTCGTTGTAGCAGAGAGCGACCCACCAGTTTTCGTCTGCCGGTTTTCCCATGGGCAGACCGGTCACCAAACTGCCGTCGGAGCAGTCCATGCCGACGATCTGATTGTCATACTCCCCATCGCCCCAGAGAAGGTACAGCTCCGGTTCTCCGCTGAGATCCAAGTCAGCAGCAAAGAGACTGCCGTTTTCCAATTCCAGGCTCTCGATCCAGTTCTGTGCAGGTTCTACAGCAGACTGGGGATCAAAGGCCGCCGCTTCCTTGGGCTGACAGCCGCAGAGGAGCAAAAGGGCAAAACATAAAAGAACGCTTCGTTTCATTTCATACACTCCTTTCCTCATATTTTCAGTATACTGAGCGGACTTTTCTTTGTCAACAAAAGAAAATCCTCCCCATGAGCCAGTCATGCGGAGGATCGTTGCTTTATTCTGTTTTGCTGTGGCAGCTCAGTGCCATAACCAGTCCGTGGAAGCCCATGCAGGTGGTCAGTACCCAATGCAGAGTATCGATGGTGCAGACTTTCTGCATGGTGATGATCTGGCTCAGCCCCAGCAGCAGGCCGCAGAGGGCACATGCATAGCCGAAGGCACAAATGTATTTCGCGCCCTTCTCCGGCTTCACATTGCGGATGATTCGTGCCTGACCGATCATGGTCATGGAGAAGAACAGCAGCGTCAGCAGCCAAAGCATGCGGTCGGACATATCGGCGATCTGTGGGTGGGCCATAAACTGCTCCACAGTGTAGACCATAGTCCAGATGGCCGGCATGATCAAAATGCCGGAGCGACGGAACATCTTACCGCCGGTGATGGCAAAGGACAACAGGCTTGCACCAGCGCTGAGACCAATAAACAGACGAAGCAGCTGTACCAAAGCAGCCATTTTCATATTCATCAGGCGCAGCAGCGGATTGCCCCAGTAGAACAGCTCCTGCAGAAAGGTACGGAATTCCATGCCGCTGATGACAAGGATCATCAAGCCGCAAACGGCAGAAGATACAGTCAAAAGAGCCGGGATCTTCACATGGAATTCGCCGGGCTTCATCACAAAGAGTCCGTAGCCCACAATGATCAGCAGGGACAGGAGCAGCAGGGTGTTGTAGAACGAAACGGCAAAGCCTCCGCCGGAATAGAAGCCGGTGACCGGATCTACGCTGGTGAAGATCAAAAAGACGCGCAGGGCCAAGCAGATCACAAGGCCGATGCCGCAAAAGAGTTTACTCCAGTTCATAATGATACTCCTTACATAGAAAGGATAAAATGTGTACTATTCAGTATAGCACGAATTTGCCTTTTTGTATAGCTAAATTGGAAGGGAATGGTAATATCTTTTGGGACAATCCCATAAAATAGGGGCAGGAGGTGCTTAGAATGCGCTTTTATGGACTGTGTTTCTGTCTGTTGGCGGTGTTGCTAGTGATCTTGCCTCTGTGGCCAGCAGGTTTGGGTGTGGAGAAGGAAGAAAGTACGGCAATAGAGCCGCCTCTGCTGGCGGTTGTGGAGCCTTTGGAGCAGGAAAGTGTTCCGCAAACGGAAAAAGAGGACTTGCTGCTGTCGGCCTTGGATTTTGACGAGTTGACGGAGCTGAAAATCAAAAACGCTGCCAGCGGAGCAGTGGAAACAATTGCATTGGAGGATTTTGTTTTAGGGGCAGTCTGCAGTGAGATGCCGGCTACCTTCCATCTGGAAGCGCTGAAGGCGCAGGCGGTCAGTGCCCGGACTTGGGCGCTGTATCAGCATTTTTGGCAGCAGGAGCATCCCAAGGAGGAGCTGCAGGGTGCGGATTTCCAGTCTGACCCGGATCACTGGAAGGGCTATGTGACCATGGAGCAGGCGCAGGAGCGCTTTGGAGAAAAGTTTGAGGCCTACTGGTCGCTGCTCAGTCAGGCCGTAGAGGAGACGAAAGGGCAGATCCTCTGCTATGAGGGACAGCCTATTGCGGCGGCCTACCACGCCATCAGTGCAGGTACAACGGAAGCGGCGGAGTATGTATGGGGCTCTGAATTGCCCTATTTGCAGGCGGTCAGCAGCAAAAGTGACGAGCTGGCTCCGGGCTTTGAGGAAACAAAAACCTTTACAGCCAAGGAGCTGCAGACAATTTTCAGTGCCTGTGCTTTGGAGGGGGAGCCATCCGACTGGCTGGAAATTTTGGAGCGTTCCCCTTCGGGCTATGTACTGGAGATCCGGGTGGGGGATACGAAGCTCCGTGGACTGGACTTCCGGACAGCATTGGATCTGCGGTCCAGCTGTATGACGATTTCCTACGGAGAGAATGGCTTTGTCATTACGACAAAGGGCTACGGTCACGGAGCCG
Organism: Oscillospiraceae bacterium; assembly: GCA_017848075.1. Taxonomy (GTDB): domain Bacteria; phylum Bacillota; class Clostridia; order Oscillospirales; family Ruminococcaceae; genus Negativibacillus. Next base: position 3,950 of record JAGALG010000253.1, read on the forward strand.
GACTCAGTCAGTATGGAGCCGATTATATGGCGCGGCAGGGCAGTTCTTATGATGAAATTTTAGCCCATTATTATAAGGATACTCAGCTTTGTACCTGGAAATGACAAAATTCGACAAAGCCTATTGACACGAGCCAATATCCTGCTATACTGTAAGTGGAACATATGAGCAATCGTTCATATGAAAAAAGTTATGAATCCGCCTTCCTCATAAGGGAAGGCTTTTCAAAGAAGAACATATGAATAAATGTTCAATCGTTTGGAGGTGTCCTATGGAAGAAAAAATGAAGCTTCTGCAGGAACAGGAGGAGCTGTGCACCGAGCATCCCCATCACAGTGGTTTGATTTTAGAGGAAATGCAGGAAAAAATGCCGTCCTCCGTGGAACTGGAGCGAACAGCAGAGCTGTTCAAGGTGCTGGGAGACCCGACCCGGATGCAGATTTTGACCGCTCTCTTTACCCAGGAACTGTGCGTTTGCGATATCAGCGATCTGCTGGGTATGAGCCAGTCCGCTATTTCCCATCAGCTGCGGCTGTTGCGGAACAGTCGTCTGGTGAAAAATCGCCGGGAAGGCAAATCCATCTACTACTCATTGGATGATACCCATGTTGCGACCATTATTGCACAGGGTCTGGAACATATCCGTCACGGAAATTTATAATTCACGGAGGGACTTACAATGGCAAAGGAACACAAACAGAGCTGCTCCTGCGGCTGCAGCCATGAACATAAACACGAGCACAAGCAGGAAGGCGAAAGCTGCGGCTGTGCCATGTGTCAGCTGGAGAATCTGACCGGCTTGGCAGAGGACTGCGAAGATAAGGCCTGCGACTGCCATCATCACCATGAGCAGGAACAGTGCTCCTGCGGTCATCATCACCACCACGAGCATCACCATGAGCACGGCAGCTGCTCCTGCGGCTGCGGTCATGAACATAAACACGAGCACAAGCACGAAGGCGAAAGCTGCGGCTGTGCCATGTGTCAGCTGGAAAATGTAAAACTCTCCGAGGAAGCAGCTCCGGCAGCAAGTGCGGCTCCTTCCAAAGAGAAAAAAGCCTTTGTATTGCCGGAACTGTCCATGCCGCTGATGGCTTTGATTGCGGTAGCTGCTGTGCTGCTCAGTGCAGTGCCGGGTCTTTCTCTGCTGAAAGGTCTGTTTTACCTGATCCCAACTTTGCTTTGGGGAAAACTGCTCTTCACCCGCGGCTGGAAAGCAGCCAAACGCCGTCAGCTGGACGAGCATGTGCTGACATCCATCGCCGTGATCGCCGCCTTCTTGATCGGAGAATATTTCGAGGCCATGATGGTTGTGATCCTTTTTGCTATCGGTGACTGGCTGGAAGTAAAAGCTGTTCAGCGCAGCCGCAAAGACATTGCTGCCGTTGTGAATATTCGTCCACAGAAAGCAAATTTGATTCTGCCAAACGGTGAAGTGCAGAACATTCTCTCTAAGAAACTGCGGATCGGCGACAAAATCCAGATCAAAGTTGGTGAACGAGTACCGGTCGACAGTGTGATTCTGGAGGGACAGTCCACCATGGATCGCTCCGCCATTACCGGCGAATCGATTGCTGTGGGTGTGCAGCCCGGTGACCGGGTTCTCTCCGGTGAGGTAAACCTGTCTGCTGTACTGACCTGCCGCTGCGAGACCACTTACGACAACTCCACCGCCAGCAAGATCATTCAGCTGGTGGAGGAATCCTCCGCACAGAAGGGTGAAACCGAGAAATTCATTACCCGCTTTGCAAAATATTACACTCCTGCCGTGCTGGTCATGGCAATTTTGACCGTTATTGTTCCTCCGCTGCTGGGTTGGGGGTCCTTCCGTATGTGGCTGAGCCGTGCGCTGGTCTTTCTGGTTGCATCCTGTCCTTGTGCGCTGGTGATTTCTGTGCCGCTGGCCTTCTTCTCCGGCGTGGGTGCCATGTCCAAGCAGGGCGTTCTGCTGAAAGGTACCAAGTTCATTGAACCGCTGGCCAATGCCAAATACATTGTTTGCGATAAAACCGGCACCATTACTACCGGTGAACTGCAGGTTTCCAAGGTGGAGCAGTTCAGCGACAGCTATGATATGAAAGCAGTAAGCGCTTTAGCAGAAAAATACAGTGACCATCCGGTGGCACAGGCGATCTGCCGTGCCTTTGGCAGCGGTATGGAGGCAGAAGTAAAACAGGTGGAGGAGTTCGCAGGCAAGGGTGTTTCCCTGTTGATGGACGGCAAAAAGGTTCTCTGTGGCTCCGCTCGACTGATGAAGGAGCAGGGCATTGCCATGGATTCCGTGCCGGAGGCCAATGTGTACACGGCCGTGGACGGACAGTTGATCGGCTGTGTGATGCTCTCTGATGTACCAAGAAGCGATGCGGCTTCCACCATGAAGCAGTTGAAAGCTCAGGGTGTGGAGCGCACCGTGATGCTGACCGGCGACAGCGCAATTTCCGCAGCTGTGGTAAAAGAACAGGTTGGCATGGACGAAATGCACTGCGCTTTGCTGCCGCAGGACAAGTCCCGTCTGATGAAGGAACTGAAGCAGAAGGGTAAGACCACGGTCTTTGTTGGCGATGGCATCAATGATGCTCCGGTATTGGCTGCTGCAGACATTGGCTTTGCTATGGGTCTGGGTACTGACGCAGCCATCGAATCCGCAGATGCGGTGCTCATGTCCGACAGTTTGTCCGCTCTGCCAAAAGTTATGGAGACGGCAAAACGCACGGTTTCCATCGTGAAGGCGAACATTGTGTTTATCCTGATCTCCAAGGCAGCGGTTCTGCTGCTGGGTCTGACCGGTTATGCTCCAATGTGGCTGGCAGTGGTAGCCGATGTGGGCGTTTCCGTTCTGACGGTTCTCAACGCTGTTCGGATTCTTAATGTGAAAAATTAACGAAGAAGCTCCTGCCGATTGTCCGAATCGGTGGGAGCTTTTGAGGTAAAATAGCAAAATGTACAAAAAGTGTTATGCTTATTTATTAAAGTTTCTGTTTGTGTTCTCAGGCAAAATACATTATAATAAGATAAATGGTATTTGTTTTATACGAAAGGATGATATATCATGGCAGAAGAAAAAAGAGAAATTAAGATGGCTGCTACTGCGTATACCCCAGAAGCAAGAGCAATCGCCGAAGAAAAACAGAGAACCATGACTTGGGTTTGCTACGATACCGTACAGAAAAAAGAAATGGTTTACGACTACAGAAGACTGGTTTGGCTGATGGACAGACGCGACCGTCAGGTTGACCTGCATCTGAAAAAACCTGTAACCGACGACGTTGGTTACCTGACCTGGGACGTTGAGCACTGGAGCTGTACCGGCCCAAGAAAATACATCCGTACCTACGATCTGGAAGGCCGTGTACTGCGTGACTACACCATGCACAACAACTACGACCTGAAAAACGAATTCCATCCGGAAGACGACAACGTAGACCACATCACTATTTCCTAATAATGATGCAACAAAGCCCCGCTCATTTGAGCGGGGCTTTTCTTTTTGTATGATCAATGGGGCTCGACTTACTTCTTTATAATGTCGACAATTGCCAAAACTATATTCTCGATAAA
>JAGALG010000032.1 GCA_017848075.1 Oscillospiraceae bacterium
TCCATGACCCCAATCACTGGTGACTGGGACAACGCTCGCTACTGCTCTCATAAAGATGGCAAGGTTCTCTTCCTGAGCCATCCATTCATCGGCAAACAGCTGAAAACCGATGGCCTGTACGAATATGATCTGGCTAGCGGCGAAATCAACACTCTGGTTGCTGACGGTTCTTACAGCTTCGGCATGGCAGAATATATGGACGATCAGGTGATCTGCACCGCTTCTGACATGAAACGCTACGGCAGCAATGAAAATAAAAACTTCTACACTGTAGAAAATGGCGATATCAAACTGCTGGCTGTACATGACCTCGGCTTTGGTTCCAGTGTTGGCTCCGACTGCCGTCTGGGCGGCGGTCATGGCTACCAGATCCATGATTCCGCTCTGTACTTCCTGTCCACTGAAGGCAGCAATTCCTACCTGAAGAAACTGTCTGCAGATGGCAATATTGAAACCCTGACCGCAGCAAACGGCTCCGTTGACTGCATCGCTGTATCTGACAAAGAGATCCTCTTCGTTGGTATGCGCGGAGTGAAACTGCAGGAACTGTACCGTCTGGAAGGCGAAAATGAAGTACAGCTGACCAGCTTCAACGAAAATGCTCATAACGATAAATATGTTGGTGTTCCGGAATACCTGCCATTTGAAAATGATGGTCTGTCTCTGGAAGGTTGGGTTATCAAGCCAAAAGACTTCGACCCAGAGAAAAAATATCCTGCAATTCTGGATATCCACGGCGGTCCAAAAACTGTTTACGGCGCTGTTTACTACCATGAAATGCAGCTGTGGGCAAATATGGGCTACTTCGTATTCTTCTGCAACCCACGCGGCGGCGACGGCAGAGGCTGCGAATTTGCTGATATCCGCGGCAAATACGGTACCATCGATTACGACGATCTGATGAAATTCACCGATGTGGTTCTGGAACAGTACCCACAGATCGACGCAGCTCGTCTGGGCGTTACCGGCGGCAGCTACGGCGGCTTCATGACCAACTGGATCATCGGTCACACGGATCGCTTCGCTGCAGCAGCTTCCCAGCGCTCCATCTCCAACTGGATCTCCATGGCTTGCACCACCGATATCGGCTACCACTTTGCAGCTGACCAGTGTGCTTCCACTCCATGGGAAGAACATGACAAACTGTGGGAACAGTCTCCTCTGAAATACGCTGATAAAGCAGTAACCCCAACCCTGTTCATCCATTCTGAGCAGGACTACCGCTGCTGGCTGACCGAAGGTCTCCAGATGTTCACCGCTCTGAAATATCATGGCGTTGAAGCAAGACTGTGCATGTTCCGCGGCGAAAACCACGAACTGTCCCGTGGCGGCAAACCTCGTCACCGCATCAGAAGATTGGAAGAGATCACCAACTGGTTTGAATCTCATCTGAAATAAACAGATACATAAAAAGGCCACCCGATCGGGTGGCCTTTTCTTTGCTTTATTTTTCAGCTGCGGCTTCGCAGTATTCACAACGATGTTTGCCGGTTTCTTCATCCAGATGGAAGATCTGAGGCAGTTCCTGCTCAATGGTGGTAATGCAATGTGGATTCTGGCAGCACATTTCACCAACAATAGCTGGTCCCAGATTCTTTTTCTCCGGAACCTTATTCAAATCCAGCTTGTCCATACCCAGCAGGTTCAGGATCAAGCTCATGCGGATCACACGACCAAAGTAAACCTGATCGAAGTAACGGGCTCTTGGGTCGCTGTCTACTTCAACAGCAATCTCATTTACTCGTGGCAGTGGATGCAGGATGCAAAGATCCTCTTTTGCAGGAACCAGCTTGGCAGCATCCAGAATGTAGCAGCCTTTCAAGCACTCGTACTCTTCCTGGCTGGAGAAGCGCTCTCTCTGAATACGAGTCATGTACAGGATATCCAGCTCTGGCATTGCTTCATCCAGGCTCTCTACTTCTACATAAGGAATATTGTTTTTATCCAGGAACTCCTCTTTCACATAGGCAGGAGTCCGCAGCTCCGGTGGAGCGATGAGTACATATTTGATACCCTCGTAGCGGCTCATAGCTGCAATCAGAGAGTGAACAGTGCGGCCAAACTTCAGGTCGCCACAGAGGCCAATGGTCAGATTGTCCAGATGGCCTTTGATGCGATGAATACTCATCAAGTCGGTCAAGGTCTGGGTTGGATGCTGATGGCCGCCGTCACCGGCATTGATAATTGGAATTGGGGAATATTTTGCTGCAACGCCTGGAGCGCCTTCCTTTGGATGGCGCATAGCGATAATATCTGCATAGCAGCCTACGGTGCGGGCGGTATCTGCCACACTCTCACCTTTTGCCGCAGAGCTGGAGCTTGCGGAGGAGAAGCCCAGAACACTGCCGCCCAAGCTCAACATAGCAGATTCAAAGCTGAGGCGTGTACGAGTGCTTGGCTCGTAGAACAGAGTGGCCAAGATTTTGCCCTCGCATTTGTGGGCATATTTCTCCGGATGATCGATAATATCATCACCGGTTTTCAGCAGTTCGTCGATTTCCTCGATGGTCAGGTCCATTGGTTCGATCAAATGTCTCATGGTAGCAACCTCCAGTCAAAAATAAAAAGGCCTTTCTGCACGCAGAAAAGCCTTACAAAATCCTATCCTTGCGTTTGCTTTCCTGTGTCACAGCACATGGTTAAAAGTAAACTTCTTGTTTATAAGAATAAACCATCTGACGGGGAATGTCAATGAAAATTTGACATTCCTCGCCGCTTCTTTTATACTGATGGCAGAACAACAAAAGGAGCGATCCCTATGATCAAACGCATCGTTTTTGATTTTGACGGTACCCTTGCCAATACGGTACCCATTTGCATGAAATGTTTTCATGACGCTTGGGAACCTCATGTTGGTCACACGATGACAGATGAAGAAATTTTTGCAACCTTTGGCTTTTCCGAGGAGGGCATGATTCGTCAGCTGATGCCGCCTCCATGGGATGCCGCTTTGGAGGATCTCTATCAAATGTACGAAGATCTGCACCCCAGCCTTTGTTCCACTCTCTTTGATGGTATTCCGGAGCTCTTGCATGAGTGGAAAGGCCAAATTCCACTGGATCTGCTGACCGGCAAAGGAGCCCGCTGCTGCGAGATCTCTCTTCGCTATTTTGGATTGGAAAACACATTCGATATCCTCATTCCCGGCGATCCGGAAAAACGCCACAAGGTAGAAGGATTGCGTGCCATTATGGCACAAAGTGGCTGTCAGCCGGAGGAACTGGTGTATATCGGCGATGCTCCATCGGATGTTACCGCCTGCCAAACAGCCGGTGTACGCTGTCTCAGTGCCGCATGGACACCGGATGCGAAAATTCACTTACTGGAACAGTTGAATCCTGGTCTTGTTTTCCTAACGGTGGATAGTCTGCGAAACTGGCTGAAAGAAAACTGCAAATAGACAGAAAAGCGCTGCCGAATCGGCAGCGCTTTTTCTATGCTCTTATTTTTTTACCATGTGGCAGGCAACCTTGTGACCAGGAGCCACCTCCACCAGTTCCGGAGCACACTCGCGGCACTTGTCGCAAGCATGAGGGCAGCGGGTATGGAAAACACAGCCTTTGAATTCATCGGTAAACTGTGGCAGCTCGCCGTTAAGGGATACTTTGCGTTCCTTCTTTTTAAAGTCCGGAATCGATGCAAACAGCGCCTGCGTATAAGGATGAAGTGTGTGCTCAAAGAGCTCATCGGTCTCTGCTTCTTCCACCAGCGTACCCAGGTACATAACACCGATACGGTTGGAGATATAGCGCACAACGCCAATATCATGGGAAATAAACAGCAGACTCAGGTTCATATCCTTCTGCAAGGAAGTCAGCATATTCAGGATCTGAGACTGGATGGATACATCCAGCGCAGAAACCGGCTCATCGCAGACGATCAGCTTCGGATCAATAATCAGCGCCCTGGCAATGCCCAAACGCTGAACCTGACCACCGGACAACTCGTGTGGATACCGGAAGTAGTGATCTTCTGCAAGACCAACCATTTTCAGGATCTCCAGCACTTTTTTGCGGCGTTCATCTGCATCACCAATACCCTGTACAATCATGGGTTCTTCCAACAGCTGACCAATTCGGGAGCGTGGATTCAAAGAGGACAGGGTATCCTGGAACACCATCTGAATATCCCGGCGCAGAGGACGGAACTCGCTGTCGTTCAGTTTGGTCAGGTCTTTTCCCTGGTACAGGATCTCACCGGAATCCGGTTTCACCAAACCGACAATAGAGCGGCCTGTGGTAGATTTACCGCAGCCGGATTCACCTACCAGACCGTAAGTTTCTCCTTCATAGAGCTGCAAATTCATATCTGCAACCGCTCTCATATGAGTCTTTGGTGGGAACATTTTACCCAATGGACCATAAATCGGGTATTTTTTCTGGAGGTGTTTGATCTCTAAAAGAGGTTCTCTCATTCTATTCTACCTCCTGTACATATTTCCAGCATTTCACCTTGTGGTTTGGGCGTGCCTCAACAGAAGGTGGATTCTGTGTTTTGCAGCGTTCATCTGCATATGGACAACGGGTGCAGAAGTGACAGCCCTCCGGCACATTGGTCAGAGGAGGCACAACACCCTCAATGGTGTTCAGAGGTTTACCACGGACAGAGTCCAGTCTTGGAATACAATCCAACAGACCTTTGGTATATGGATGCAGTGGATTGTCAAAGAGTTCATTGGTTTCAGCTTCTTCCACCAGATTGCCCAGATACATAACCCGAACACTGTGACAAAGCTGAGCCATGGCACCCAGGTCATGGGTAATAAACAGAACAGACATGCCCAGTTTTTCATTCAGTTCAGCAATCAGATCCAGGATCTGTTCCTGAATGGTTACATCCAGTGCTGTGGTCGGCTCATCAGCGATCAACAGAGCCGGTTCACAGGATAGAGCCATAGCGATCATAACACGCTGCTGCATACCGCCGGACAGTTCAAAGGGGTATTTTTTATAGCAGTTTTCCGGATTGGCAATACCAACCAGCTTCAGCATCTCAATGCAGCGTTCTTTTGCCTGTTCTTTTGTCATCTCTTTATGGAGCAGAAGAACTTCGGTCAGCTGTTTACCAACGGTATGGACTGGGCTGAGGGAAGTCATTGGGTCCTGGAAAATAACAGCGATACGGTTACCGCGAAGCTGACGCATTTCTGCCTGATTCAGCTTCAGGATATCCTTGCCCTCAAAGAGAATCTCACCCTCATAGCGAACAGCAGAATCATATTCTCTCAAACGAAGAATAGACTGAGACATTACGCTTTTACCGGAACCGGATTCGCCAACAACACCAACGATCTCACCGGGACGGATAGACAGATTCACACCGTCAACAGCTGTCAGAATCTTTTTACGGCCCGGGAATTTTACTTTCAGATCCTTGATTTCCAGAAGAGGTTCTTTTTCATTCCAGTTGATGCTCATTATTTTTTCCTCCTTCCGGCAGTGCGAGGATCCAGATAGTCACGCAGACCATCGCCCAGCAGGTTCAGACTCAGCACGCAGAGAATTACAGCCACACCTGGGAAGATCATCGTCCAAGGTGCTTTGGACAGGACTGCTTTGCTGGCCTGAAGGATGTTACCCCAGCTTGCAGCCGGAGCAGGGATACCTGCACCCAGGAAGCTGAGAGATGCCTCAGAAATAATAGCCTGTGCAAAAATGTAAGAAGCCTGAACCGTCAGCGGAGAAATTACATTTGGCAGGATCAAAGTCCAAAGGATACGGCTGGAGCTTGCGCCCTGTACTTTTGCCGCTTCTACATAGAGCTGACCTTTGGTTACCAATGCGGAAGAACGAACGACACGGGCAACGCTTGGAGTATAAACAATGGTCAATGCAATAATAACATTCACATTGCTGGCTCCCAGCGCAGCCATCAAAGCGATCGCAAGCAGTACACCCGGAATTGCGGTCAAGCCTTCACAAATACGCATGAGGATCATATCCAGAATTTTAAAGTAGCTGGCGTAAACACCAATAATGGTACCCAGCAGACAAGCAAAGAACGCCACGGAACAGCCAACTCCCAAAGAAGAGCGAGCGCCGTAGA
>JAGALG010000254.1 GCA_017848075.1 Oscillospiraceae bacterium
GACGGGGACGCTTTATCCGAAAATTTGTACTGACAGATCCCCATATGGACAGTGAACAGATCGGCGCAGCCATGGGCTGCTATATTCAATGTGTGGATCAGGCACTGAAAGCCTATCTCAATGTTCCGGTCAGCCAGCAGCAGGCGGCAGTTGAGGAGAACTATCGCACTTATTTAAAACAATCCCCAGCTGTATTGTAAGAAGAATGGGACAAGATAAGTTTGGAAGGAGAGAATGTTTATGAATGCTCAGAAATTTACGCAGAAATCGCTGGAAGCTGTCCAGCTGGCTCACAATATTGCAATTGAGCATAACAATATGCAGATCGAACAGCTGCATCTGCTCAGCGCTTTGCTGCAGCAGGAAAATAGTCTGGTTGCTCAGCTGATGAAGAAAATGTCCGTAGATCCTGCCGCCTTGGAGCGGGCTGTCGCACAGGAGATTGGGAAAATTCCTTCTGTGACTGGCTCTGGCCGAGAAGAGGGCAAGGTGTACATTTCTCAGGAAATGGATCGAACCCTGACTCGAGCTGAGAAAATTGCAGAGTCCATGAAGGACGAATATGTTTCCGTGGAGCATTTGATGCTGGGCTTGATGGAGGAAGCGGAAGGTGGTCTGAAAAATGTCTTGAAGCTGTTCCACATTGAGAAAAATGAGTTTCTTAAGGTACTGCAGCAGGTTCGAGGCAATACCCGTGTTACTTCGGATTCCCCGGAAGATACCTATGAAGCACTGAAAAAATATGGTCACGATCTGGTAGAGGAAGCTCGCAATAAAAAACTGGATCCAGTCATTGGCCGTGACAGTGAGATCCGTAATGTGATTATGATTCTGTCCCGTAAGACCAAGAACAATCCGGTACTGATCGGTGAACCAGGTGTTGGTAAGACAGCCATTGCAGAAGGTCTGGCCCAGCGTATCGTTCGTGGTGATGTTCCTGCCAGCTTGAAAGATAAAACCATCTTCTCTCTGGATATGGGCGCACTGGTTGCCGGTGCGAAATATCGCGGCGAGTTTGAGGAGCGTTTGAAAGCAGTTCTTGCAGAGATTAAAAAGAGCGAAGGCCGTATCATCCTCTTTATTGACGAGCTGCATACCATTGTCGGTGCCGGTAAAACCGAAGGTTCCATGGATGCAGGCAACCTGCTGAAACCAATGCTGGCTCGTGGTGAGCTGCACTGTGTAGGTGCTACTACCTTGAACGAGTATCGCCAGTATATTGAAAAGGATGCTGCATTGGAACGCCGCTTCCAGCCGGTTTTGGTCAATGAACCAACAGTGGAAGATACCATCGCCATTCTTCGTGGTCTGAAGGAGCGCTACGAGATTTATCACGGCGTAAAGATTCAGGATAATGCTTTGATTGCAGCGGCAACTCTGTCCAATCGCTATATTTCCGACCGTTTCCTGCCGGACAAGGCCATCGACTTGGTGGATGAGGCCTGCGCCATGATCCGTACCGAAATGGATTCCATGCCGGTGGAACTGGATGACCTGTCCCGTAAAATGATCCAGCAGGAGATCGCACAGGCAGCTCTTCGCAAGGAGGATGACAAGCTGTCCAAAGAGCAGTTGGAGCGTGTCACAAAAGAACTGGCGGAGATGAAAGAACAGTTCAACTCCATGAAGGCTCAGTGGGAGAACGAGAAAAACGCCATTGCCAAAGTACAGAAGCTCCGTGAGGAGATCGAGGCAGTCAGTGGTGAGATTGAAAAGGCTGAGCGGGAATATGATTTGAATAAAGCGGCTGAGCTGAAATACGGTAAACTGCCTCAGTTGAAAAAGCAGCTGGAGGAAGAAGAAAAAATTGCCGAGGAAGCCAGCCAATCCAATCTGCTCCGCGACAAGGTCAACGAAGAGGAGATCGCAAAAGTTGTGGGCAAATGGACGGGTATCCCGGTTTCCAAGCTAATGGAAGGAGAACGGGAAAAACTGCTTCATCTGGAAGATATCCTCCATGAATCGGTCATCGGTCAGGATGAGGCTGTGACCAAAGTAACGGAAGCCATCATTCGTTCCCGAGCCGGTATTGCGGATCCAAATCGACCAATCGGCTCCTTCCTGTTCCTTGGTCCAACAGGTGTCGGTAAGACCCAGCTGGCCAAGGCGCTGGCAAAAACCCTCTTTGATGATGCCAACAATATGGTTCGGATCGACATGAGCGAATATATGGAAAAATACAGCGTATCCCGTTTGATCGGTGCGCCTCCAGGCTATGTTGGCTATGAGGAGGGCGGTCAGTTGACCGAAGCTGTTCGTCGCAGACCCTATTCTGTTGTTCTCTTTGATGAGGTCGAAAAAGCGCATCCGGATGTGTTCAATATTCTGCTGCAGGTACTGGATGATGGCCGTATTACGGATTCCCAAGGCCGTACAGTGGACTTTAAGAATACGATCATTATCCTGACCTCCAACCTGGGTTCTCCTTATATCCTGGAAGGTATTCAGGACAATGGCGAAATTTCCGAAACAGCAAAACAGAAGGTGGATACGCTGCTGAAACAGAGCTTCCGACCGGAATTCCTCAACCGTTTGGATGAGATTGTCTTCTACAAACCATTGAGCCGGGAGAATATTGGCGGCGTTATTGATCTGCAGATTGCCGAACTGCAGAAACGACTGGATCAGAAGCAGATCACTCTGCAGCTGACCGAAGCAGCAAAACAATATATTATTGAAAATGCCTACGACCCGATCTATGGCGCAAGACCGCTGAAACGCTTTATTCAGAGTCATGTGGAAACACTGTTGGGCCGCAAGATCATTGCCGATGAGATTCGTCCGGACAGCGTCGTGACATTGGACAGCAATGGTGAAGATCTGATTTTTAAAGCATAAGAGAAAACCCTCCCTTAATGGGAGAGTTTTGTGCTTTTCAGTGGTAAACCATGGGAATAATACTTGACTTTGAGCCTACTCCAGGGTATATAATAGTAAAGTTCACAAATTTTATTGCATTATTTTAGGAGTGTGAGAAATCTTGAGTAAGTTTGCTTCCAAGGCGGCGAAAGCGCCGGTCAATATGCTGGAAGGACCGATTTGGAAAGGAATCTTGTACTTTGCAATTCCAATTTTCTTCGGAAATCTGTTCCAACAGCTGTATAATACAGCCGATACGCTGATTGTAGGTAACTTTATTGGCAAAGAGGCACTGGCGGCAGTCAGCTCTTCCGGCAACCTGATCTTTATGATGGTTGGTTTCCTGAACGGCATGGCGATGGGTGCAGGTGTTTTGATTTCCAAGGCTTACGGTGCGAAGGATCACGAAGGTATGCGCCGCACCATTCATACAGACCTGGCCTTTGGTGTTGTAGCTGGTTTGACTTTGACTGTGGTAGGCCTTTTGATCACCCCAACGATTTTGCGCTGGATGGGCACACCGGAAACCGTACTGCCCAATTCCATTGCGTACTTCCGGGTGTACTTCCTGGGCAGCACGGCATCCTTTCTCTATAATATCTGTACTGGTATTTTGCAGGCAATTGGTGACAGCCGTCATCCATTGTACTTCCTGATTATTTCCTCGGTGACCAATGTGGCCTTGGACTTGCTGTTCATTGCGGTCTTCCATTGGGGCGTTGCTTCTGCGGCAGCGGCAACGGTTATTTCCCAGTGTCTCAGTGCAGTGCTCTGTTTGAGACAGCTGCTGAGAACCGATGGCCCACACAAGGTTTATTTGAAGGAGATCCGTCTACATATCCCTACCTTGAAAAATATCATTCGTTTTGGTTTGCCTTCCGGCGTGCAGAACTCTGTGATTGCCTTTGCTAATGTTATTATGCAGTCCAATATCAATGCTTTTGGTGACAGCGCAATGGCTGGCTGCGGATCCTATTCTAAAATCGAAGGCTTTGCCTTCCTGCCGGTAACCTGCTTCTCTATGGCACTGGCGACCTTTGTCGGTCAGAATCTGGGAGCAAAACAGCACGATCGTGTAAACCAGGGCGCACGCTTTGGCGTATTCTGTTCCATGCTGGTGGCAGAGAGCTTTGGTATTTTTGTCTTTCTCTTTGCTCCGCAAATCATTGGCCTGTTTAATACCGATCCGGAAGTGGTGGCCTATGGTGTGCTGCAGGCTCGTACGATTTCCCTGTTCTACTGCTTGCTGGCACTGAACCATTGCATGGCCGGCGTTCTCCGTGGTGCCGGTAAGCCGACTGTTCCAATGCTGGTTATGTTGGTGTGCTGGTGTGTGATCCGTGTTGCGTATGTTACCGCAGTGGTTCCGATTCTGGAAACCATCCAGGTTGTCTTCTCTGCATATCCTCTGACCTGGACCATCAGTGCCCTGTTCTTCCTGTATTACTACTTCAAATCCGACTGGCTCCATCACTTTGACCGTATGGAAGCAAGCGAAAACGCATAAAAAGAACCCCTCCACTCTGCGGAGGGGTTTTCTGCTATTTCTTGTTTTTGCTCCACTCTTTCATACGCTGAGTTTTATCCAGGATTTTCTTTCTCATGCGGATGGATTTTGGAGTTACTTCGATCAGCTCATCTTCTTTGATGAACTCGATGCACTGTTCCAGAGACATGCCCTTTGGTGTTACCAGACGGAGAGCATCGTCAGAACCGGAAGCACGGGTATTGGTCAGATGTTTCTTCTTGCAGACATTGACAACCAGATCCTCGTCCTTTGGAGACTGGCCAACGATCATGCCTTCGTAAACCGGAACACCGGCACCAATGAACAGAGTACCGCGCTCCTGTGCGTTGAACAGGCCGTAGGTAACAGCATCGCCCTGCTCGAAAGCGATCATGGAGCCAAAGGAACGGCTTGGAATCTCGCCTTTGAATGGCTCGTAGCCAATGAGAACAGAGTTCATAATGCCTTCACCCTTGGTGTCAGTCAGGAACTCAGAACGATAGCCGAAGAGACCACGGGATGGAATGGTAAATTCCAGTTTGGTACGGCCATTCATTGGGTTCATGGAAACCAGAACGCCCTTTCTGCGGCCCATCTTTTCCATAACAGAACCAGCGGCAAAGTCAGGGCAGTCGATAACCAAAGCTTCCATTGGTTCCATTTTTACACCGTCTTCTTCTTTCATCAGAACCTGCGGACGGCTTACCTGGAATTCATAGCCTTCACGGCGCATGGTTTCGATAAGGATGGAAAGATGCATTTCGCCACGGCCAGCCACGCGGAAGGACTCAGCGGATTCGGTCTCCGTTACACGGAGAGAAACATCCTTCAGAGTCTCTCGCAGCAGACGGTCACGGAGATGACGGGAGGTCAGGAATTTACCTTCCCGGCCTGCAAAGGGGCTGTCGTTAACAGAGAAGGTCATTTCGATGGTTGGCTCGGAGATTTTTACAAATGGCAGTGGTTCCACTGCTTCAGGGCTGCAGATGGTTTCACCGATGGTCACATTTTCCAGACCGGAGATGCAGACAATGTCGCCCATTTTGCCTTCCTGCGCCGGAACACGGGCCAGACCCTCGATCTGATACAGGGATACGATTTTACCTTTGTACTGAACATCCGGGTCGCCGTGTTTGCAAACAACGATCGGATCGTTGACTTTTACAACACCGCGGGCAATCTGACCGATTGCGATACGACCTACATATTCGTTGTAGTCGATGGAGGAAACCAGGTACTGGAATGGGCCGTCAATGTCGCCTTCCGGTGCTGGAACTTCTTCCAGGATTGTATCAAAGAGAGCATTCAGATTTTCACCTCTGACGCCTGGCTCGAAGGAAGCGGTACCTTCTTTACCGGAGCAGTACAGAATCTTGGATTCCAACTGTTCTTCGGTAGCGTCCAGATCGAAGAGCAGGTCATAAACTTCTTCACGAACTTCTTCGTTTCTTGCGTCAGGACGGTCTGTTTTGTTGACAACGATGATTACTTTGTGACCCAGTTCCAGCGCTTTCTGCAGAACAAAACGGGTCTGTGGCATTGGACCCTCGAAGGAGTCTACCAGCAGGATAACACCGTTTACCATTTTCAGAATACGCTCCACCTCACCGCCGAAGTCAGCGTGGCCTGGGGTATCAATAATGTTGATTTTAACGCCATTGTAGGTGATGGCGGTATTTTTTGCAAGGATGGTGATGCCGCGCTCTTTTTCCAGGTCGCCGGAGTCCATAACACGGTCCTGCACAGCCTGGTTTTCGCGGAAGGTACCGCTCTGTTTCAGCATCTGGTCAACCAGGGTTGTTTTACCGTGGTCAACATGGGCGATAATCGCAATATTCCTTAAATCTTCTCTAATCAAGTTGATTCGCTCCTTCTCTGTCGATTCAGCGTAAGAAAAACTCTTTCCAACAATTTATTATACTTCTGTTTTTTCTTCTATTCCAGTGCCTTTGAGCAATTCCTGTGCATTGCATAAAGGTTTTTTCTGTAGGGCCGGGGTTTTTGTTGAATTTTCTGTTAATTCAGCCCAAAGAGGCGGAAGAAAAGCCAAAACAGGGCGATCAGAATGGGCTGATGGAGTACATAGACCCACAAAGTATGCCGTCCGATGAACTCCAGCCAGGGCAGACGGGAGGGGTAAAGCCACTGGGGTCCCTTCCCTTCTTTGACCCAGCTGCCCAGATAATAGCCTACAAGGAAGAGGAAAAACCAAGGGATCAGCGGGTAATAGTCTGAGGAGAAAAATCCCGCTGTCAACAGCCCAAAGGGGAAAAGATATGGATTTTGCGTCTTTATCGGAACAGCCAGCAGACTTTGGAAGCCAAGATAACCATGGGGAAGATGGAAGCTGACAGCAAACAGTGTCAGCCCCAAAGCGACACCGATTTCCCGTGGAAGTTTGTCCAATAAGGGTCGCAGCAAGGCCAGCAGGATCATGCAGGAGCCCATTAGATGGAGAATACCAAACTGAATGATCAGATCCGGGACAGCAACAGCAGTTACAAGGGTCATGACCATTGCCCAGGCGAAGATTTTTAGACCCCGCTTCAGAGTAGAGCGGGAATAGCGGCTGGCAATACCGGAAATCAGGGTAAAGGTGCCGCCGATCAGGGGAGCGCCCACGCTGTTGAACCACGGGTCACGGAACCAATCCAGATCTGCCCCGAAAAGATATACAAGACTATACAGACCGTGATAAACTACCATAATCAGGATCGCTGCGCCGCGCAGCAGATCCAAGCCGCAGACGCGTTTTTGATTTTTCTCCATTTCTGCCACCTCAATTTCCTCTTTCTACTATTGTGTCCTGCTTTGCGAATCTCTACACAAGAGAAATGGTCCGCCGGGGGAGCGACAGACCAAGTTTGTGTTAATCATTCAAATCCAGTTTTTCGGGGATATGCGCTTCGATGATAGAACGAGCCCCATCATTATCCTCCAGCATCAGCATAACCAGATAGTCACCCCGCTGGAAGATCACCGCATTTTCCGAAATAGCGGTAGAGTTGTAAATGTCGTAACCGGAGAAGGCACGGATGCGGCTTTCCTGCCAATCCTTCAAAGCCTCACGGACGCTGTTTTCTTCGCCTTCCTTTGGCTTGATGATATAAACATCGGATGCGCCGTAGTCGGTCTCCATGTAGCGGACATAGTACTCCTCAATGGTCTCCAGATCAAAGCCCATTACATCGCGGAGTTCCGCATCGGTGGCATCCACCAGTCCGGTACTGCGATCCAGCTGAGCATAAATCTCCTCCAGTGCTCCCTGAGGGTTGGGCTTTGCCATATTTTCGACAGCTTTGCTGCCCTGTTCGGTTTCTTCCGTCTGTGCACTGGAAGGGCTGTCTTCTGCCTCCTCTGCAGCAGAGCTGCAGGCGCTCAGGCTGAAAATCAGCAACAGAACCAGCAGCAGGGAAATCATATGTTTCATGAAATCTTCCTTTACTCTATTCTGAAAAGGCGCAATAAAACCGCCTATGAAAATTATATTGATTTTTGCCGTACTGTCAAGAAATTGCTTCAAAAAATATGCCAAAAATGACGGCTTTCCGGAAAAATTAACAAATTCTCTTTCTTATTTGCGATTTTATGCTATACTGGTAGCATTAGTTTTTATAAAAGGAGTTTTTGTTTATGAATACGCTGCTTATTCCGATTTGTGTTGTATTGATGGTTCTGTTGATTGCTTTTACTCTGTCTGTGTATCTGCGCCGCAGCTCCTATTTTAAGAAGGGTCTTTGGGGTAAGAAGTCCGTTGACAGCAGTCTGAAACGCTTTGCATCCAGAAGAGGTATGACCGTTCTGTCCGATGTTACTGTCAGCGATGGCAGCGAAAGCGCTCGTTTTGACCATGTTCTGATCGGCTACTTCGGCGTACTCTTTGTTCAGTCTATTCAGGGTGCCGGTTCCTTCTGGGGAGACGGAGAGGAGGATACGTGGGCCTTTACAGATGGTGACAGCAAGCTGCTCTTCAAGAACCCTTTGAGTGAGATGGAGGAGAAAGTCGCTGTATTCCGTCGTGTGCTCAGCAAAAATAAGATCTACCGTGTTCCGGTGGAAAGCACTGTGGTGATCGTGACACTGGCAGAAACCCCGAAAATGTACCTGTCCAATATTGAGGATCCATCCACTCTTCTGACACAGAAAGGCTTTGCGTCCTTCCTGCAGCAGGAGAAATTTGAGCAGGACAATGGCGTTGATCCAAAAGCGATCGCGGCACTGTTTACAAAATAGTACAAAAAAGTAAAACCAGCCTGTTTTCAGGCTGGTTTTGTTTTTATTCTTTTTCCAGTTTTCTTCGATAATCTTCTTTAGCCTGATCCCGGAGGAACTGATGATCCAAATGATCCCGATCCGATACCTTACCCATGCTGTAGAGTTCGTCTTCGGTAAAGCCGCCGTTGCCGAACAGCATATCCATCGTGCGTTCCCGTTCATCCAGCTTGGCTTCGTATGCTCGCATTTCTCTGTCGATCTGTGCTTGCCTCATGCCGCCATCTGTATTGGATACGCTGGGATTTCTGGCAATGCTGTCCATCAGATCCAGGTAAGAGCCGATATCTTTGGCGCAATATAGACCACAAGCGCCAATATTCATCATTTCATGGAGCTTTTTGCTGTTCTTGGAACCGATAAAATCACTATCACGAATGATGTTATTCGGTGCAAGAGCACGGAAACGCGCCCACAGACAGTTGGTAGGGTAACCATTCCATGTATCCTGGTTGAAATGATAGCCGCAGTCATGCATACGCTGCTTATTGATTTCTGCCTGTTTTTTCATATAGCTGCGGAGCTGAGGATGCTTCACATAGTGGGATGCAAAGTCATTCAAAGCGGAAATATCCCCACGGAACAGCCGGGTTGCAAAGGCGGTATCGGAGCTCATTGCGGCTAAACAGCCTTTCCGAGCTGAAGTTTTTTCCAAATCCCTGGCTTTGGCCAAACATTCTTGGTCATGTTTCTCATTGTGAAAACGATCGCCTGGAAAACTCAAGTGCGCAGAGCGCTGCATTTGGGCCAAAAACCAGGTGGCCCAAGCGGCTTCCTGCGAAGAAGGTTTTTTCTCCAGAATCTCTTGGAAGTCCTTTTCTGCATAGTTGTAATTGATACCGCTGCGATAATAATAGTAGCCTTCCATGAAAGTTGCATTTTCACTGAAGTCGATCAAGTTATTGTAACATACGGAAGTATCCCGAACAGAAGTGCCGTGAATTCCTTTTTTACTCAAAACCTCTTCAGACAGCAGATTGAGCAGAGCGAAACGCAGACCTACAGAAGAGTTTCCCAAGCGAGGCACTGTGCTCTTAACAGGCTGTTCTTCTTTTTCCAGGATCTCCTGATAACGGTCCAGTGCGGAATCCAAGTCGCCGCCATAGAAATCTGTCAGCACACAGAGTGTCAACAGCCGAGTATCACTGTCTCGATAGGCAGATAGACCCAGCCGATCGGCCTGCTTCCGTACTATTTTCGCTTTATCTGCCGAACCATTCAGCCAATCCGGTGTTTTATGGAGATCAATCGTGCCAGTCGGCAGAACGGAGACACCATGATCTTCTGCTGCGCCCATCAAAATCTCGATCAACCAGAAAATGACCCGAATGACCAGATAAAGAATACCCAGTACAATACAATAAAGTACGACAATCATAAGACTGAGGAAAATGATCTGTACCAATTCCCAGAGAGATTCAAATTTGATCTCACCGACCCATAGTATTTCGTTCCATTGTACGATGTCAAAATTCGTATATTCACCGCCAAATACGGTCTGGATCAGTTTAAAAGGCAGACCAACGCACAGATAATAAATTCGGTTGATCCAGTGGAGGATACCGCTTTCGTGATAACCGGTGAAGATGGAGGTGAATAGGCCTGCGGTGGCTATCACCATAAATACTTTCAGAATCAGCTCAAGACCACCCTGTATCAAGTGGATGATTTTATTTTTATAGTTTCCTCTTGGTTCCTTGGAGAGGTCAATGATTTTCCATTTTTTTCGTGCTTCGCTATTGGCTGTCAGTTCTTTCTGCTCTTTCAAGGCTTTCTGCACGGTGACAGCTTCTAAAAGCTCCTTCTGGAGAGCGTTATTTTTGGAAGGAATAGGCCCCGTCCGTTCGACCTGTTCCCACTTTTGGGCCAGCTCTTCACAAACAGGAAGCCCTTCACCGCTGCGCCAGAAGTTTGGCATCATTTTGATTGCCTCTTTGTGACCATTGTGAGCCGCCAGCATGCACCAAAAGGCTGCGTCAGTCATATTGACCGGGACACCCAATCCGGAACAGCGCTGCTCACAAAGAGCAAACTGGGCAGCTGCATTTCCTTGAACGGCTTGTTCCATATTTTTCAGATAGGCGTCTTCATAATATTGTTTTGCTGTCTTTTCCATAAATTCAAAGCGGAAGAAGTCGCCGATCTTTTGATTCATTTCTGCGTCGCCATAGTAGCCGGCGGCTGCCAACAGCCGGAAGATATCCTCACGGTTTTGGGCGATGAAAGCATCTTTTTTATATTCATGATAGAGACAGATAGCGGTATGATAGATTTGTTCCGCATCCCCGGTGCTTAGAAGCGCCGCCAGTTGATCTGTATCCATTTCTTTGATATTGGTCATAGAAGCCCTCTCTTTTCCTATAATTCAAAAAAGCCGCCGAACAGGATCTCTCCCGAATGGCGGCTTTTCTTTGTAAGACAGAGCCCCTTTACAGGGGAAATTCAGATGAAATTATTTCTCGAAAGCAGCTTTGATCTGGTTCATAGCCTGTTCCAGCATGAATTTTGGACAGCCAATGTTCAGACGAGCATAGCCAACGCCTTCATCACCGTAAGTAGCACCGCTGTTCATACCAACTTTTGCTTCGGTTTTCAGCTTGTTCATCAAATCTTCCTGAGACAGACCGTAAGCAGAGAAGTCCAGCCACATCAGATAGGTACCTTCTGGTACAAAGGTTTTTACTTTTGGAAGCTGAGTTTCGCAGAATTCGGTTACGAATTTTGCATTTTCATAGAGGTATTCATTCAGCTCGTCTACCCATTTTGCACCGTAGCCGTAAGCAACTTCGGTAGCTTTGTAAGCGAAGAGGTCAACACCAACATGGAATGCGTTGTAGGAAGCGGATACTTTCTCACGCAGTTCTGGGTTCTGGATAATGAACATGGAAGATTTCAGACCAGCGATGTTGAAGGTTTTGGAAGGAGCCATTGCAACGATGGAGATCTCTTTTGCTTTTTCGGAAACAGTCAGTGCGGAGCAATGTTTGTGACCACCGTAAACGATATCAGAGTGGATCTCATCGGAGAAGAGATATACATTGTATTTTGCACAGAGATCTACCAGCTGAGACAGTTCCTCTTTGGTCCATACACGACCGATTGGGTTGTGTGGGTTGCAGAGGATCATCATTTTTACGCCGTCTTTCATTTTTTCTTCCATGTCAGCCAAGTCCATCACGCGTTTGTGACCTTCACATTTCAGGGAAGAGGTAACCAGTTCGCGGTTCAGGCCTTTGATGGTAGAAGCGAATGGGTTGTAAACAGGGGTATTGATCAGAACTTTATCGCCTTCCTTGGTCAGAGCGTTCAGAGCGAAAGCGATTGCAGTAACAACACCTGGAACTGGAACGATTTCTTCTTTTTCGATGGTCAGGCCATTGCGTTCCTGGTTCCATTTGATGATATTTTCGCGGTAAGCAGGAGCAGATGCGGTGTAGCCGTAGGTTGGATGAGCGGCGCGTTTTTCCAGAGCTTCTCTGATTTCTGGCAGAACTTCAAAGTCCATGTCAGCGATCCACAGAGGAATGACATCAGCGCTGCCGTAGATTTTCTCTACGAAGTCCCATTTCATACATTCAGTACCTTTGCGTTCAACCAGTTTGTCAAAATTGTACATTGTTATCTCTCCATTTTCATTATTAAATTATTTTCCTGCTCAAGGAAAAGGAGGAGAGTTTTCCGGCAAATAAGCCGGGCTCCCGACAAATTTAGCGTAGTCTATTTATGAGATGTTGTCAATATTCTTTTGGGAAATTTAGCAAGTTAAACAAAGTAAGAAAAGGTTTTTCAGCGAGTTTTCAAGCAGTTCCTGTTGACAAAAAAGGAAAAATTCATTAGAATGATATTACACCCCCGGGGTGGGGGTATCTATCAAAAAGTGAGGTGGTTCTGTTCCGTGAAACAGATTTTTGATGTGACCGGTATGACCTGTTCTGCCTGCAGCGCCCATGTGGAAAAAGCTGTAAGCAAGGTAGAGGGTGTACAGCAGGTCAATGTAAACCTGCTGCAGAATAAAATGACAGTAGAATTTGAGGCTCCTGCCGATGAGGCGACCATTATTAAAGCTGTTGTTGATGGCGGCTATGGTGCTTCTGTTCATCAGGAAAGCAGCTCTGCAGCTGCTCCTGCGGCAAAAGTGCAGCCAGTGGATGAGAGTGAGGGCATGAAAAAGCGCCTGATTGCTTCTTTCTGCTTCCTGATCCCGCTGATGTATGTTTCCATGGGCAGCATGTTCGGTCTGCCGCAGCCATCCATTTTGGTGGGACACGAAAATATGCTGATTTTCGCTTTGACCCAGATGGTGCTGACTCTGCCGGTGCTGTATATTAACCGCAAATTCTTTGAGGTGGGTCTGAGCCGTTTGTTCCGAGGAGCACCGAATATGGACTCTCTGATTGCGATCGGTTCCGGAGCATCCTTTGTTTATAGTATGTACGCGATCTTCCGTATGGCTTATCACATGGGCCATGGCCAGATGGACTTGGCAGCGGCCTATCACATGGATCTGTACTTTGAGTCTGCAGCGATGATCCTGACCCTGATCACCGTAGGTAAATATCTGGAGAGCCGTTCTAAACGCCGCACATCCGATGCCATCACCAAGCTGATGGACCTGTCCCCAAAAACCGCTGTTGTGCTTCGCAACGGAGCAGAGCAGGAAATTCCGGTAGAACAGGTTCTGGTGGGCGATATTATCGTTGTTCGCTCCGGCCAGAGCATCCCAGTAGATGGTGTTATTGTGGAAGGCAGCGGTGCTGTGGATGAATCTGCCCTTACCGGTGAAAGTATCCCTGTTGAGAAAACAGTGGGTGCTGTGGTAATGGGTGCTTCCTTGAATAAGACCGGCTACTTCAAAATGGAAGCCAAAAAAGTCGGCCAGGATACTGCTTTGGCACAGATCATTCGTCTGGTGGAAGAAGCCAGCGGATCTAAGGCTCCAATCGCAAAAATGGCTGACAAGGTCAGCGGTATCTTTGTGCCGGTTGTTATGTCCATTGCAGCTTTGACGATTTTGGTATGGCTGCTGTTGGGCTATGAATTCCACCACGCATTCTCCTGCGGCATTGCAGTTCTGGTTATTTCCTGTCCTTGTGCCTTGGGTCTGGCGACCCCGACGGCTATTATGGTTGGTACCGGCAAGGGTGCGGAAAATGGTATTCTGATCAAATCTGCTGAGAGTCTGGAGATTGCACACGAGGTCAATACGGTTGTTCTGGATAAAACCGGAACCATTACAGAAGGTACACCAAAAGTAACCGATTGTATCGTTATGGAAGGTCAGTGTGAAGCAGACTTCCTGCAGAAGGCGGCTTCTCTGGAACATTCCTCTGAGCATCCACTGGCAGAGGCGATCGTAGCCTATGCAGCTGAGAAGAAAGTCTCCCTGAAAGCAGTTTCCGCATTTGGAGCGGAAGCGGGACAGGGTGTTTATGGCACAGTGGAAGGTCACAAAGTACTGGCCGGTAACCGTCGCATGATGGATGCCAACGACATTGCACTGGGCGCACTGGCACAAAAGGGAGAGGAAGCGGCAGAGCTGGGCAAAACGCCACTTTACTTTGCCTGCGACGGCAAGGCTATGGGCTTGATCTGTGTGGCTGATGTGGTAAAAGCTACCTCCGCACAGGCGATCAAGGAATTTGAGAAAATGGGTATTGAAGTGATCATGCTCACCGGCGATAATAAGAAAACCGCAGAAGCCATCTGCTCTCAGTTGGGCATCACCCGTGCGGTGGCGGAAGTGCTTCCACAGGATAAGGAGCAGGAAGTTCGCAAACTGCAGGAAGAAGGTAAGAAGGTTGCTATGGTAGGTGACGGCATTAACGATGCTCCTGCCTTGGCAAGAGCCGATGTGGGCGTTGCCATCGGTGCAGGCACCGATGTTGCCATTGAATCTGCTGATATTGTTCTGATGAAGAGTGATCTGCTGGATGCTGTTTCCGCAATCCAGCTGTCTAAAGCGGTTATCCGCAATATCAAACAGAACTTGTTCTGGGCCTTCTTCTATAATGCGATCGGTATTCCGCTGGCAGCCGGTGTGTTCTTCAGTTTTGGCCTGAAGCTGAATCCGATGTTTGGCGCAGCTGCTATGAGCCTTAGCTCCTTCTTTGTTGTGAGCAACGCTCTGCGCCTGAAACTGTTCAAACCTTCCTTTACAAAGGAAGTGATCCATAAAGACCCTCAGCCGAAAGCTGAGATCCAGACCGAAATGGTCAAAGAGGAAGAAAAGGAGACAACTGCTATGACAAAAGTAATGAAAATCGAAGGTATGATGTGCCCACACTGCTCTGGTCGCGTTGACAAAGTGCTCAACGCCATTGAAGGTGTATCTGCTGTGGTAAGTCTGGAAGAAAAATCTGCGACCATCACTCTGTCTGCTGATGTCAGCGACGAAGTGCTGAAACAGGCCGTTATCGACGCAGGCTACGAAGTAGTCAGCCTGAGCTAAGCCATGAAGGCGGATAAAGCGACCGTCAGCCGTCTGCTGAAAACAGCCAGAGGCCAGATCGATGGAATCCTGAAAATGGTGGAGGAAGACCGCTATTGTATGGAAATCAGCAATCAGGTCATGGCAACCGAGGCGATTCTGCGCCGCTGCAATAAGGAAATTCTGAAAGCCCATATGAAAGGCTGCGTTCAGGCAGCGATCAGCAGCGAAAGCGGAGAAGAAAAAATCGACGAGCTGGTGGATTTGATCGACAAACTGACAAAATAGAAAAACAGCACTGTGTTTCAGCACAGTGCTGTTTTTTGTCGCGTGAATTCAAAAAAGTTTTACAAAGAAACATTGTCAGTCCATTTATTTTGCGGTATAGTTAAAGAGTATCAGGAACTCACAGGAGTAAGGAGTGGAACCGTATGGTCAATTATCTGAGAAGAAGTTGGGCAGTAGTCAATTTGGACAATGTGGCCCACAATGTGAGGGAAATTCGGAAAAAACTCCGTCCCGGCTGTCTGATTATGGGTGTAGTCAAAGCCGATGCCTACGGCCATGGCGATAAATTTATTGCAGATGAGCTGATCAAGCTGGGCGTGAACTGGTTTGCTGTTTCCAATATCAACGAAGCAATGTCACTGCGGGATCAGGGTATCTTCCATCCAATCCTCATTCTGGGTACTACCCCGGCAGGCAAAGCCAGACAGCTTTGTGAATACAACATTACACAGACGGTATATTCTATGGATTATGCCCGGGAGCTGCAGGCTGAGGCGGAAAAACAGGGAGTAACCGTTCAGTGTCATATTAAGGTGGACAGTGGTATGGGACGCATCGGCTTCGATGCGACCAATCTGGAAGAGGCGATTCAGCAGATCAAAGAGACCTGCTGCTTCCCGAACCTTCAGTGCGATGGTATTTTCACCCACTTTTCCAGCGCGGATGAGTATAATCCTTCGTCCATTGATTATACAGAGCAGCAATTCCGGCGCTTTAAAACTATTAATGAGCGTCTGGAGCAGGAAGGCATTCGCTTTTCCCTGCATCACTGCTGCAATTCCGGCGGTATCGTCAATTATCCACAGTATCACTGGGATATGGTTCGTGCCGGCATTTTGCTCTACGGGCTGATTCCGGATGTGGGCTGTAAAGGGAAAATTGATCTGAAGCCGGTCATGGAGCTGAAAGCAGTCGTTTCCATGGTGAAGAATGTGAAGGCCGGCTCAAAGATCAGCTATGGCCGCACCTTTACGGCACCAAGGGATATGCGGCTTGCTACACTGCCGATCGGTTATGCGGATGGTTATCATCGTTCCCTGTCCAACCGCGGTAAAATGCTGGTCAATGGGCAGTACGCAAAAATTGTTGGCCGTATTTGCATGGATCAGCTGTTATTGGATGTGACAGAAATCCCAGAGGTTTATGAGGGTATGGAAGTGACGATCGTTGGTCACGATGGAGGCAAGACCATCACCATGGAGGAAGTAGCCCGCCTGTCCGACACGGTACACTACGAAATCATGTGCATTATCGGTAAACGAGTGCCCCGTGTTTATACCCGAAAAGGAGAAAATGTGGGCGTGGTGGACTATGTACGCCATAACTTATAGTTGAATTTGTGCGAAAATAAACAAGCAGTCAGCGTCGCTGACTGCTTGTTTTTATGATTTATCCTTCGATTTGGCAAGCAGGGCAGTAAGCAAGGCAGCAAAAATTGCCACCGCGATCCCTGCAGCGCTGGCAGTCAGACCACCGGAAAAAACACCAAACAGTCCTTGTTCCGCAACCGCCTCTTTTACACCTTTCGCCAGCAACGCTCCAAACCCGGTCAGCGGGATGCTGGCTCCTGCACCGGCAAAGTCCAGAAGCGGTTGATATACCCCCAAGCCACCCAATATAACGCCGATCACCACATAGGAGACTAGAATTCGGGCGGGAGTCAGTTTGGTATAGTCGATCAAAACCTGGCCAATGGCGCAGATGGCTCCACCAACTAAAAAAGCCCAAAGATAATCTGTCAGCATATGTTGTCCTCCTTTCCATCCGTATGGGACAGGTGCAATAGATGGGCGATGCCGGGAATGGATTCCCCTTGCTGTACACTGGTAGGGCTCATCATAGCACCGGTAGCAAGGAAAAGAACATCCTTCAGCAAGCCCTCCTGCAGCTGCGGCAGAATATAGGCACAAAGCACGGAGGCGGCGCAGCCGCAGCCGGAGCCTCCGGCGTGTACATCCTGCTCCAAGCGGTCGTAAATCAGCAGACCACAGTCCTTGTGATTGGCAGTAATGGATAGCTTCGCTTCGTCCATCAGCTGGTGAAGCAGCTGTGTGCCGATCATGCCCAAGTCACCGGTTAAAATCAGGTCAAAATCCTCCGGTCGTGTTCCGGTGTCGTTGAAGTAGTGAAGAAGAGTGGCATAAGCTGCAGGAGCCATGGCAGCTCCCATATTATTGATGTCGCAGATGCCGTAGTCTTCGATCGTGCCGATGGTCACTTCCCGGACATAAGGAGCGCCGCTCTGCAATGCGGTGACACAGGCCCCGGCCCCGGTAACGGTCCACTGAGCGGTGGGAGTTCGCTGGCCACCGTATTCCAGAGGAAAGCGGAACTGCCGCTCCGCGGAGCAGAAGTGGGAGGAAGTGGCGGCAACACAGCGGCTGGCAAGGCCACAGTCAGTGAACAGAGCAGCCAGAAGCAGGCTTTCCGCCATGGTGGAGCAGGCACCGTACAGACCCACATAGGGGATACCCATCTGTCGGGCACCGTAGGTGGAGCCAATGCACTGGTTCAGCAGATCTCCGGCCAGCAGAACATCAATGTCGCCGGGAGTTACCCCGGCTTTTTTGATCGCCTTGTTGATGACGCATTTCTGCAGTGTGCTTTCGGCCTTTTCCCAGGTTTTTTCTCCAAAAGTGGAATCTTCATCAATATAGTCGAAAAATTTCCCCAAAGGCCCCTTCGCTTCCTTGCGGCTGCCTGCTGCGGCATAGCCGATGATGGAGGTTGGGCGATCCAATTTGAGGGTATAGCGTCCGATTCGTACTGCCATCGTTTAACCTCCCATCAGAACCAGAATCAGTCCGTAAATCACCGAGGCGGAGATACCATAGACCAATACCGGACCGGCAATGGAGAACATTTTTGCTCCAAGTCCCAAAATATAGCCCTCACTTTTAAACTCCATAGCTGGGGAAACCATGGAATTAGCAAAGCCGGTGATGGGAACAAGCGTACCGGCTCCGGCGTACTTGGCAATATTATCATACACATTGAAGCCGGTCAGCAGAGCGGAAAGAATGATCAGAGAGATAGACCCACAGGCGGAAGCCACATCCTTTTCCAAACCATAGAACAGGGCCAGGTCGATGATAGCCTGACCAATCACACAGAGCAGTCCTCCTACCACAAAGGCCGTGGGGATATTGCGAGCTGCTTTGGAATGGGGGATTGCTTTCCCGGCAGCAGATTGATATTCTTTTGCAGTCATAAAAAGCCTCCTTTGAGAGTTCTGCCTCTATTTTGTCCGCTTTTTCCCTGTTTAAGCGGAATCTTCACGAAAGCTTCAAAAGAATTTGACGGGAAATTCTTTATCTGCCTCTCATTTATGGTATAATAACTGTAAAACAGTTATTATGCCACAAAAGCATATACCCAATGGACAGGAGGAACTCTCGATGGAGAAAAAATATATTATTGCTTTGGATCAGGGCACTACCAGCTCCCGTGCGATTTTATTTGACCGGGATCAGCGGATCGTGAAGGTGGCCCAGAAGGAATTTACTCAGCTGTATCCAAAGGCAGGCTGGGTGGAGCATGACCCAATGGAGATTTATTCCTCCCAGTATGCTGTTCTGATGGAGGCGCTGGCTCTCAGCGACATCTCTCCGGAAGAAATTGCTGCCATTGGCATTACCAATCAGCGTGAAACAACCATTGTGTGGGATAAACAGACCGGACGCCCGATTTATAATGCCATCGTGTGGCAGTGCCGTCGTACGGCTGATTTGTGCCAACAGCTGGAAGAAGAGGGCTGGGGCGATTATATCCGGGAAAATACCGGTTTGCTGATTGATGCCTACTTCTCTGCTACGAAAATCAAGTGGATTCTGGACAATGTCCCGGGCGCAAGAAAGAAGGCAGAGGCTGGAGAACTGCTCTTTGGCACGGTTGACACCTGGTTGATTTGGAAACTGACCGGCGGTAAAGTTCATGTGACCGATTATACCAACGCTTCTCGTACGATGCTGTTCAATATCCGTACATTGGATTGGGACAGCAAGCTGTTGGAGGTTCTGGATATCCCAAGATGCATGCTGCCAACGGTTTGTTCCTCCAGTGAGATTTACGGCTATGCCAATATTTCCGGCGTACAGGTACCAATCGCCGGTGTTGCCGGTGACCAGCAGGCCGCTCTCTTTGGTCAGGCCTGCTTCTCTGAAGGCGATGCGAAGAATACATATGGTACCGGCTGCTTCCTGCTGATGAATATTGGTGATGAGCCGATCCTGAGCAAAAACGGTCTGGTAACGACCATCGGTATCGGTTTGAAGGGGAAGGTGCAGTATGCATTGGAGGGTTCGATCTTTGTTGCCGGTGCGGTAATCCAGTGGCTTCGGGATGAAATGCGCTTTATTACAGAATCGGCCGACTCCGAATACTTTGCCCAAAAGGTAGAGGACAATGGCGGCGTTTATTTGGTTCCGGCCTTTACCGGCCTGGGAGCTCCGCACTGGGATATGTTTGCCCGCGGCAGTCTCTTTGGCTTGACACGCGGTACCAATCGCAATCATATTATCCGTGCAGCTCTGGAATCCATTGCTTATCAGACCAACGATGTTTTGGCAGCGATGGTTTCGGACACCGGTGTGCCGATTCGTGTGCTGAAGGTGGACGGCGGTGCTTCCGCCAACGATTTCCTGATGCAGTTCCAGGCAGACATTCTGGAGCGTGAGATCTGCCGTCCAAAGGTGCGGGAGACCACCGCTCTTGGTGCGGCTTACTTGGCCGGTTTGGCTGTAGGAATTTGGAACAGTACCGATGAGATCCGCCGTCAGTGGACTTTGGATAAAGATTACCAGCCGCATATGGAGGCGCAGGAGCGTATCCGCCTGCTGAAAGGCTGGGATAAAGCGGTGTCCCGTGCGAAACGCTGGGCAGCGCTGGAGGATGAGGAGTAGATCACCGAAAGGGGATTGGAATGAAGAGATGGAAACGAGCCCTTGGGGCTCTGCTGGCTGCTGTTTGCGTGTTATCGCTAACAGCCTGCAGTCAGGAATCAGAACAGGAGCAGCTGCCCAACGAGGAGATAGAGGAACAGCTGCCGCAACAGAATGTGCCGGATGAAAAGCCGCTGGAACAGGCGAATCCGGTAGTTTCTGACCAAATGCTTCACCGGTTACAGAGCGATTTATCCGCTCCGCTTTCTGCTGTGGTACGAAACGGCGGAAACGCTGCGGTAAAAATCGAACTGGCCGAGGGACTTTTGGAAGAAATTTCAGGCTTCCTTTGCCAGAATTATAAGGTTCTTTCTGCGTCCCAACAGGTAGATTGGAAGGATAGTGTTTACCTGCAGATCATTGGTCAGGAGCGGATCCATGATGTTTATGTGACCCAGTGGATCAATGAAGAAGGTCAGGAGCAGACCTTTGTACAGGTAGAAGAAAACGGTATGAAGGGTCAGTATGTTTATGACCCAACTACTTTTGGAGCTCTGCGGGAGGTTCTGGCCGTTTGGGAGTACGAAAATAAGGTAAGCTTAGAAGGTTCGTATCAGCTTTTGACCTCTCAGGAATATTTGGAAGGACTGCAAAGTGGATTCTACCACATGGATCAGCTGCTGCAGTACGGAAATAATCTGGTACTGGGCCTGAGTACGGGAGAAAACAGCATCTTTGAAGTGATCGATGCCGACAGCGGTGACACGATACAGACGATTACAACGGATAAGCCAGTTTTGGATGTACGCGGTACCGACCTGGATGGCTATGACTTCTATTTGCTGACTGCGGATTCCGTTCACTATCGCAGCAGTGCGGATGCAGGCTTGAAACTGGATTTCCAGATCCCGCAGGCAGTAGAGGAGCGCATTGCTCACCGGGACGACCTGCCGATGTTTGATCTGGACTATATTAACAACGAGCTGATCTATATTTCAGAAGAAGGTGTAGTCCTCAGCAACCAGTCCGGTAAACGGCAGGATCTTCTGCTGCCGCACCAGAGGTTGTATCCGCTTTTGCTTTTGGATCAGGAAGATGCACCGTCCGATGTAAGGCCATACTATGCGGCGCCGCAGCTGATGAACAGCGGCCGTGCCGTTGTTTGCCCAATTCTGTTGGAAGGCGAAAGCAAGCAGTGGGTGGGCTTCAGTATTTTTAACCTGATGAATGGTACCAGCAAGGACTATATTTTTGAAAATATCGATTCTTTCCGTTATCCGGATGATCAGCATATTCTGATGTATGATGGACAGCAGATGTATGAGATGGATATTATCACAAGGGAAATCCGGGAACAGAGCTGGAGCTCTGCAGTCAATGAAAGTGTTTGGCTCAGCGACATGGATCAGCAGCTGCTTTGGAGAAAGACGATGAACTACGAAAGTGTACTGCTGAATCGTTCTCTGACTACTTTGGAGGAGACGCCGTTGCTGCAGGTGCAGGGAGACCGCTTTGTCGTTTACGGCGTGACCAGAGATTATGCTTTGG
This sequence comes from Oscillospiraceae bacterium, assembly GCA_017848075.1. Classification (GTDB taxonomy): domain Bacteria; phylum Bacillota; class Clostridia; order Oscillospirales; family Ruminococcaceae; genus Negativibacillus. Next base: position 21,782 of record JAGALG010000254.1, read on the forward strand.
TTGGCTGGTCGGACTGTGAGGGAGACTGTATGGCCTTGGTAAACCGCTCCCCGGAGAAAGAGGGAACACCGCAATAGGGAGGAAATTATGTACGAAAACGAAGAACGGGTCGAACGGGCGATTTTAGTTTGTGTCGATACCGGTGAATATGATGCGGAGCGTTCTTTGGACGAACTGCAGGAACTGGCAGCCACAGCCGGCGCACAGATCATCAGCCGCGTGATTCAGAAAAAGGATTCCTTTGACCCGGCGACTGTTTTGGGTTCCGGCCGTTTGATGGAAGTAGCGGAATTTGTAGCCAGCCATGAGATCGATACGGTAATCTTTGATAATGAATTATCGCCGGCTCAGCAGAAAAATATCGAAAAAACCTTGGATACCAAGGTCATCGACCGTACGACCTTGATTCTGGACATTTTCGCTCAGAGGGCAAGAACCAGTGAAGGCCGTCTGCAGGTAGAGCTGGCGCAGCTGCGTTATCGTCTGCCTCGCCTGATGGGTATGGGTACCAGTCTGTCTCGTCTGGGCGGTGGTATCGGTACCAGAGGTCCCGGTGAGACGAAACTGGAAAGCGATCGCCGCCATATCCGCCGCCGTATCCATGCGCTGGAGGAGCAGCTGGAAGAACTGGAGCAGCGACGGGATATGCTGCATCAGCGTCGAAAAAAGGATGGAGTAATCTCTGTTGCCATTGTTGGCTATACCAATGTGGGCAAATCCACTTTGCTGAACACCCTGACTGATGCCGGTGTCTTGGCGAAAGATATGCTCTTTGCCACACTGGATCCAACTTCAAGAGCGTTGACCCTGCCGGATGGCCGGAAGGTCATGCTGGTTGATACCGTAGGATTGGTCAGCCGCTTGCCGCATCATTTGGTAGAGGCCTTCAAGTCCACGCTGGAGGAGGCAGTCAATGCGGATTTGATCCTTAATGTCTGCGATGTGTCCTCTCCGGACTTTGATAATCAGCTGGAAGTGACCCAGCAAGTTCTGAAAGAACTGGGGGCAGAGAATATCCCGGTTCTGACTGTATTGAATAAGTGCGATTTGGTAGAGATCCCTCCGATGACGCTGGATAAGCGCACAGCAGCGATTTCGGCCAAGGCCGGAATCGGTTTGGAGACTTTGCTGCAGAAGATCGCACAAAATCTGCCGGAAACTCACCGCCGCCTGCAGCTGCTGTTGCCGTATGATAAAGCAGGTCTCTCCAATGAGATCCGGATCAACGGTAAGGTGCTGGAGGAAGATTATC